>NZ_JBICYT010000007.1:0-20691 GCF_043201215.1 Streptomyces sp. NPDC048331
TCATCCACCGAAGTGGACGGGGTATCAACTTCTGGCGTTGATTTTTGGCACGCTGTTGAGTTCTCAAGGAACGGACGCTTCCTTCGTACTCACCCCCGCGACATCCGCTGGGGCTTTCCTCCGGGCTTTCGTTCTGTTCTTGCGTTTCCGACTCTATCAGATCCTTTCGGGCCTGACCCCCAGTCAGCGGGGTTTGTCTTCCGGGCTGTTGGGCCCTTCCGACTCCTGAACTCTAGTGGATTTCCCCGGCGATTCATAATCGGCCTTCGGAAAGAAATTCGGGCATGCCGAATTCGTTCCCGGTGGGAGATCGTGCTGAGTTGGATGCCGCAACGAGGCGGCGGGATTTGTTGTCGCCACAACCTTCCGGCTCTGGGACAACTCGAAGAACCTTACGGACCCGCGGGGCTCGTGTCAACCCCGGTGGTCAGCTGGGGGACTGGAGGTCTTCCACGCGGTCCAGCAGGCGCGCGAGCATGTCGCCGAGCACCCCGCGCTCCGCGGTGGAGAGGTCCTGGAGGAGGTCCTCCTCGAAGACCGTCGCCGCGCGCATCGCGTCCAGCCACTTGCTGCGGCCTTCGTCGGTGAGCTCCACGATCACGCGGACCCTGTTGGACTCGTCCCGCTCGCGGGTGACCAGGCCCTCCGCCGTCATGCGGTCGATCCGGTGGGTCATCGCCGCCGGCGTGAGGCCCAGCTGCTTCGCCAGCTCGCTCGGGCCCATCCGATAGGGGGCGCCGGAGATGACGAGGGCCTTGAGGACCTCCCACTCCGCGTTGCTGATGCCCAGGGCCGCCGTCTGACGTCCGTACGCGACGTTCATGCGGCGGTTCAGGCGGCTCAGTGCCGAGACGACCTTCTCGACCTGGGGGTCCAGGTCCTGGAACTCGCGCTGATAGACGGCGATCTGTTCGTCGAGGCTCGGCTCGTGGACGGGCGCAGTGCCGTCGGGGGTGTCACCCATGGGTCGAAGTATCGCACGAGCTCGTTGGCGTCTAACTCCTTCGATGTGTACTGTTAAGGCTTGAAGTTTAGGTATGAAGTCTTCAGGCTTCAGGTCTCAAAGGCAGGTGAGAAGTGACCAAGGTGATGGGCGTCGCGATGCGGCGGATCCAGGCCGGGAACGCGCTGACCGCGTTCGGCATCGGCTTCACGGTTCCGTTCCTCTACATCTATGTGGCGCAGGTGCGAGATCTGGGTTCCATGGCCGCCACGAGCGCGTTCGTGGCCTTCGCCCTCGGCGCTCTCGTCGCGCTGCCCTTCACCGGTCGGGTCATCGACCGACGCGGTCCGGTGCCCGTGGTCATCGGTGCGGCCGTCACCGCCTCGGTCGGGGCGCTCTCGCTCGGGCTCTCCACCGGCATCGTGCCCATCCTGCTGTCGGCGCTGGCGCTCGGCGCCGGGCAGGCCGTGATGCAGCCGGCGCTGGCCACGATGATCGTGTGGTGCTCCACGCCGTCCACCCGGACCCGTGCCTTCGCCCTCCAGTTCTTCATGCAGAACCTGGGCCTCGGCATCGGTGGTCTGCTCGGTGGTCAGATCGTCGACGAGAACCGGCCCGGCAGCTTCACCCTGCTGTTCGGCATCGAGGCCGTGATGTTCCTGGTGCTGGCGGGCGTCATCCTCAGCGTGCGGCTGCCCCAGGTACCGACGATCAAGGACGCGATGCCGAAGGACCCGTCCCGAGCGGGCGGCAGCGGCTGGAAGCGGCTGCTCCGGCACAAGGCCATGGTGCAGCTGTGCGTGCTGGGCTTCGTGGTGTTCTTCGCCTGCTACGGACAGTTCGAGTCGGGTCTGGCCGCCTTCGGTACCGAGGCCGCCGGGATCTCCCCCTCGACCCTCGGTTTCGCGCTCGCCGCCAACACCGGTGCGATCGTCGTCGCGCAGTTCGTCGTCCTCAAGCTGGTCGAGAAGCGCCGCCGGTCGCGGGTGATCGCGCTCGTCGGGCTGATCTGGACCGTGGCGTGGGTCATCGCCGGGTTCTCGGGTCTGGGGCACGGCAGCGCCATGATGGCCGCCGCCGCGTTCATCACCACGTACGCGCTCTTCGGCATCGGCGAGGCCATGCTCTCGCCGACCCTCGCCCCGCTGGTGGCCGACCTGGCGCCCGAGGGCTCGGTGGGTCAGTACAACTCGGCCTTCGCGCTGGTCAAGCAGATGGCGCTGGCGCTGGGTCCGCTCGGGGTGCCGCTCGGCGCCGGGGTTCCGATGCTCTACATCGGGGTCTTCGTGCTCGTGTCGCTGGGGATCGCCGCTCTCGCGCTGCGCCTCGGCAGGCGACTGAGCCCGATGCAGGACAACCCGTGGGTGGCGAGCAGGGTCGTGGCGCAGGGCGGTCCGGTCGCCGACGTGGCCGCCGAGGTCGTCGTCGTGGAGCGCGTGCACGCGTAGGAACCGTATGGCCGTACGTATATATGTGCGGAAAGCAGGAAGGCCCCGGTCCGGGTGGATCGGGGCCTTCCCGCTTTCCGCTGTTCCGCTACTTGTCCGGCAGGGCGAACTCGCACCAGACGGCCTTGCCGCCGCCCGGGGTGCGGCGGGAGCCCCAGGCGGAGGCGATGGTCGCGATGATCGAGATGCCGCGGCCGGTCTCGTCGGCCGGTTCCGCGCGGCGGCGGCGCGGGAGGTGGTCGTCCCCGTCCGTCACCTCGATGATCAGCCGGCGGTCGGTGCGGCGCAGCCGCAGCCGCATGGGCGGCGTGCCGTGCTGGAGGGAGTTCGCGACGAGCTCGCTGGCGGCGAGCACGCCGAGGTCGCAGAGCTCGACGGGGAACCGCCAGGAGGCGAGGACGCCCTGGGCGAAGGCGCGGGCGCGCGGGGCCGCCTCGATGCCGCCGAGGAGTTCCAGGGCGGCGTTGTGGAAGAGCTCGGCGTCCGATCCGGTGCGGGCGGGCTGCTGGAGGACCATCACGGCGACGTCGTCGTCGTGGTCGGCGTCCACGCCGAGGGCGCGCATCAGGCGGTCGCAGATGACGGCCGGGGTGCCCTGGGCGCCGGAGAGGGCGCGTTCGAGGGCGGCGACGCCCTCGTCGATGTCCTCGCCGCGGCGTTCGACCAGGCCGTCGGTGTAGAGGACGGCGGTGGATCCGGGGCCGAGCGCGATGGTGCCCGAGGTGTGCAGCCAGCCGCCGGTGCCGAGCGGTGGGCCGGTGGGGTCGGCGGCTCTGCGTACGGTGCCGTCCTCGTCGCGGACCAGGATCGGGAGGTGGCCCGCGGAGGCGTACGCGAGCAGGCCCTCGTTGGGGTCGTGGACGGCGTAGACGCAGGTGGCGATCTGGCTGGCGTCGATCTCGGCGGCGAGGCCGTCGAGGAGCTGGAGCACCTCGTGCGGGGGCAGGTCGAGGCGGGCGTAGGCGCGGACGGCGGTGCGCAGCTGGCCCATGACGGCCGCGGCGCGCACGCCGCGGCCCATGACGTCGCCGATGACGAGGGCGGTGCGGCCGGCGCCGAGGGTGATGACGTCGTACCAGTCTCCGCCGACGGCGGCCTCGGTGCCGCCGGGCTGGTAGGTGGCGGCGACGCGGAGGTCGTCGGGCTGTTCCAGCTCCTGGGGGAGGAGGGAGCGCTGGAGGGTGACGGCGGCCTCGCGCTGACGGCGTTCGCTGGCGCGGAGCCGCTCGACGGCTTCGGCGTGGTCGGTGACGTCGGCGAGGTGGATCAGGACGCCGGTGTGGTGGGGGTCGGGCTCGCCCTGGGTGTCGGAAGCGGGGAACTCGACGGGGGTGCAGGTGACGGTGTACGAGTTGCCGCCGCCCGGTGCGGTGCGGTTCTTGGCGGTACGGGACTTGCCGCTGCGCTGGACCTGGTCGAGGAGCGGGAGGAGGCCGAGCTCGCCCAGTTCGGGGAGGGCCTCGTGCGCGGGGGCGCCGGGGGTGCGGGTTCCGAAGCCGGCGGTGTAGGCGTCGTTGACGTAGGTGACGCGGTGCTCGGGGCCGTGGACGAGGGCGACCAGGGCCGGGAGCCGGCCGAGGACCTCGCGTACGGAGAGCTCGTCGAGGGTGGGCACGGCGGTGAGGACGCCCGTTCCCCGGGGTGGGGACGTGTCCGGGGACCTGTCCGGGGTCGGGGACGGAGGCGTGCCGGTGCCGCCACCGCTGCCGCCGCTGCCGGTCCCGGAGACCGTGGGGTCGGCGGGGTGTCCGTCGGCGGGCGTGGACCGCTCGGCTCCGGGGTCGGCGCGGCCGCCGCGGGCCGCCGGGACCGCGCCTTCACCTCGCTTGGCCTGGGCGGCGGCGTGTTCGGACCGGGCGGCGGCGCGGCGCTGCGTTCCGGGAAACCGGGCGCTCCAGCGCGTGAAGTTCACTGCGTTCAAGCCTCGTGGTGTCGCGAGTGGTCGCTGTGTCGCTCGTGGGCGGTCGCTGACTGGACGATGTCACTCTGTGCAGGGGTGAGCGCACCTATGGTCACACGTCCAGTGTGGCCGACCGCACTGACAACGTCAGCCCTGGCCGTTCTGCGGGGGGTTGGGGGCGGGGGGTGGAGGAGGGGGCTTGGGGCCGCCGCCTGCGGCCAGTTCGAATTCTGCCCTGGGGTGTTCGAGGGATCCGAGGGAGACGATCTCACGCTTGAAGAGGCCGGCGAGGGTCCATTCGGCGAGGACGCGCATTTTGCGGTTGAAGCTGGGGATGCGGCTGAGGTGGTAGGCACGGTGCATGAACCAGGCCGGGTAGGCCTTGAGCTTGCGGCCGTAGATGTGGGCGACGCCCCGGTGCAGGCCGAGCGAGGCCACCGAGCCCGCGTACTTGTGGGCGTACTCGGTGAGGACCTCGCCGCGCAGGGCCGCGAGGAGGTTGTCGGCGAGGACCTTGGCCTGGCGGACGGCGTGCTGGGCGTTGGGGGCGCATTCGCGGCCCTTCTCGGCCGCGGTGATGTCGGGGACGGCGGCGGCGTCGCCCGCGGCCCAGGCGTGCTCGACTCCTTCGACGGTGAGGAAGGAGGTACAGGCCAGGCGGCCGCGTTCGTTCTTGGGGAGGTCGGAGGCGGCGAGGATGGGGTGCGGTTTGACGCCTGCGGTCCATACGACGGTGCGGGTGGGGAAGCGGGCGCCGTCGCTGAGGACGGCGACGCGGTTCTCGCAGGATTCGAGCCGGGTCTCCAGACGTACGTCGATGTTGCGGCGGCGTAGTTCGCGGACCGTGTAGACGCCCATCTCGGGGCCGACCTCGGGGAGGATCCGGTCGCTGGCTTCGACGAGGACCCATTTCATGTCCTCGGGCTTGATGTTGTGGTAGTACCGCGAGGCGTAGCGGGCCATGTCCTCCAGTTCGCCGAGGGCTTCGACGCCCGCGAAGCCGCCGCCGACGAAGACGAAGGTGAGGGCGGCGTCGCGGAGGGCGGGATCGCGGGTGGAGGAGGCGATGTCCATCTGTTCGATGACGTGGTTGCGCAGCCCGATGGCCTCTTCGACCGTCTTGAACCCGATGCCGTAGTCGGCGAGTCCCGGGACGGGGAGGGTGCGGGAGATGGAGCCCGGGGCGAGGACGAGTTCGTCGTACTCCATCTCGATGGGGCCGGTGCCCTCGTCGGCGGTGGCGAGGGTGCTGACGGTCACGGTCCGTTTCGCGTGATCGATGCGCTCGGCCTCGCCGATGACGATGCGGCACTTGCCGAGGACGCGGCGCAGCGGGACGACGACGTGACGGGGCGAGATCGCGCCGGCGGCCGCTTCGGGGAGGAAGGGCTGGTACGTCATGTAGGGCTCGGCGCTGACCACCGTGACCTCGGCTTCGCCGGCTCTCAGCTTTTGCTGGAGGCGGAGCGCCGTATACATGCCGACGTAGCCGCCGCCGACGATCAGGATGCGCGTACGGGGCGGGGTACCGGGGGCCGTGCCCCGGGAGTTAGCAGCCTTCACCATCCCATGACGCATCGTGGCCGGGAGTTTGTCCACAGGCCGGGCAAATTGTGTGACCGGAGTGAGTGCTGGGGTGGGGCGCAAGAGGACGTCAGCTTGTGGCGAAAATCTGCAGGTCAGGACATGCGGAATCTGGGATTCCGGAGGCACGGAACGGAAAAGTGGGGGTGAATGCTCCGATCGGGCGGCGCTCCGTCCGAGGCTGCCTCTTCTGAATTGACTCTGGCTCAACTATGTTCGTATCTCGTCGAGGAGTAGGACCGGGCCCGAGACCGTGGCCCCCTCGACGTGAAGGCGGGGAGTGTCTCCGGGGGGAGACAAATGATTACCGGGGGATACATATGAACATTTCCGATTTCCATGGTTCTGCGACCGCGCTCTCGGTCGAGAGCAACGGGCGCGGTCTGACGGGCGGCACCACGCACGGTGTGGGCCGGTCCACGCCGCTGCGCGTCGATGCCCAGCGCAACCTGGAGCACGTCCTGCGGGCGGCTCGTGAGGTCTTCGGCGAGCTGGGCTACGGGGCTCCGATGGAGGACGTGGCTCGCCGCGCCCGGGTCGGTGTCGGCACCGTGTACCGACGCTTCCCGAGCAAGGACGTCCTCGTGCGGCGCATAGCCGAGGAGGAGACCGCCCGGCTGACCGAGCAGGCCACGGCCGCGCTGGGCCAGGAGGAGGAGCCGTGGCAGGCGCTGTCGCGCTTCCTGCGCACCTCCGTCGCCTCGGGCGCCGGGCGGCTGCTGCCGCCGCAGGTCCTGCGGGTCGGCTCGGCCGTCGAGGACGAGGCCGAGGAGGCGGAGGCCGCCCGGGTTCCGCAGCAGCGGCAGGCCGTCCCGGCCGCCGGCGCTCCCGACCTGCGGGTCGTGGGCACGCGCGGTTCCGTCGAGAACGAGCCCTCGGACGACGCGGGCGCGGGTGCGCTGCTCGAGGTCGTCGGCCGGCTGGTGCACCGGGCGCGGGAGGCCGGTGAACTGCGTGCCGATGTCACGGTGGCCGATGTGCTGCTGGTGATAGCGACGGCGGCGCCCGCGCTGCCCGACCCGGCGCAGCAGGCGGCGGCCTCGACGCGGCTGCTCGACATCCTGCTCGAAGGGCTGCGGTCCCGGACGGCGTGACCTCGGCGGGCGCCGGCGAGGACCCGCTAGGGCGATTCGCCGGAATGTGCCCGGACGAGTGGATGGCGCGCAGAGGGGTTCGGCGCCCGTCCCCCGTGTGACACGCTTGCCCGGTGTACCGGTTGAGTGTGTCGTGCGGGAGTCTCCGCGATGAGCGTTGACGGTCGGGAAGAGCCACGCGGTGGCGGCGGCAGCGAGGTGGAGGCGGGCACTTCGCCCGCCCGACAGGTGCCGGCCCAGCGCGAGCCGGGCGGGCGGCACGCACGCCCCTCGGGCTCTTCCGGACCGGGAGGCACCGGGGGTGAGCTGCCGCCCTCCGACGGGGACTTGATCGCCCGGATGCGGGGCGGCGACGACGGTGCGTACGAGGAGCTGTTCCGTCGGCACGCCGATTCCGTGCGCCGCTACGCGCGCTCCTGCTGCCGGGACGCGCACACCGCCGACGACCTGACCGCCGAGGTGTTCGCGCGGACCCTGCAAGCGGTACGGGGCGGGGCCGGTCCGGACCAGTCGGTGCGGGCCTATCTGCTGACCACCGTGCGTCGGGTCGCCGCGGCCTGGGCGAAGACCGCCAAGCGGGAACAACTCGTCGAGGACTTCGCCGTCTTCGCCGAGCAGGCTTCCCCGGGTACGGAGGGCGGGGCGGCCGGGCTCTCGGGACTGTCCGGGCTCTCGGGGGACGACACCCTCGAACTCGGCGCGGACGTACGGGCGATGCACGAGGCCGAGCGGTCGCTGGCCGTGCAGGCCTTCCGGAGTCTGCCCGAGCGGTGGCAGGCCGTGCTGTGGCACACCACCGTCGAGGAGGCGTCGCCGAGTGCGATCGCGCCGCTGTTCGGGCTGAGCGCCAACGCCACCGCCGTGCTCGCCAGTCGGGCGCGGGAAGGGCTCAAGCAGGCGTATCTGCAGGCCCATGTGAGTTCGGCGCTGAGCGAGGGCGGCGACTGCGCGCGATACGCGGACCGGCTGGGCGCCTATGCGCGCGGCGGACTGCGGATGCGGGCGGAGCGGGGGCTCCGCAAGCATCTGGAGGAGTGCGTGAAGTGCAGGCTGGCCGCCGGGGAGCTCCAGGACGTCAACGCGGGCATTCCCGCGCTGCTTCCGGTCGCGGTCATCGGGTGGTTCGCCGCCGGGTACGCGGGCAAGGCCGCCGGGGTCCTGGCCGGCGGAGCCGTCGCCGCGGGCGGGGCCGCCGTGGGCGGGGCCGCCGCGGCCGCCGCCGGCGGGTCGACCGCGGGGGCCGGCACGGCCGGGGCCACGGGTGGCGCGGCCGCCGGGGCGGGGGCCACGGGTGGCGCGGCCGGAGCGGGCGGCGGGGCCGGGGGTTCCGTGGCCGCCGAAGGGCTCGGGCTGCCCGCCAAGGCGGCCATCGCCGCCGGTATCGCGGTGGCCGCGGCCGCCGGGGTGGTGTTCGCGCTGGCCGGGGACGACACCGAGCCGCGGGCCCGGGTGCATGCCGCGCCCAGTGCGGCGGCGCCCGCCGTGCCGTCGCCGCCCGAGGCTCCCGCGGCCTCCCCGGGCCCGGCCGAGCCGGATCCGCCCGCGCAGGAACCGTCGGCCGCGCAGGGCACCGTAGCCCCGCAGCCCCGACCGACGCCCTCGGCGCCGGCCTCCGCCGCTCCCGCCCCCGTACCCTCACCGTCGCCGCCGCCGTCCACCGGCCGGGAGCAGCCCTCGCCCACGCCGTCGCCGCAGCGGCCCTCGCCGACGCCGCCGGCCCCGAAGCCGCCGCAGGGGTTCCAGCTGGCCGGACTCACCCACTCGGTCTACGGGGACCACAGCGGCCCGGAGGTGCAGACCTGGCGCAGCGGCTGGGTGTGGCAGCGCCACGGGCTGGAGGTGGGCGGCCGGCGCTTCGCGCACGGCATCACCGTGAACTCGCGCTCCTCGGTGGAGATCACCCTCAACCGGCAGTGCACGACCTTCTCGGCGCAGGCGGGGGTGGACGGCCTGTCGCTGTTCACGGACGGCGCGGTGCGGTTCTCCGTGTACGCCGACGGGGAACGGTTGTGGCAGTCCGCCGCCCTCGGCCACGAGGACCCGCCCGCAGCCGTGCGGGTCCCCCTCGAGGGGCGCAGGACGCTGCGGCTGATGGTCGAGCGAGCCGGGCGGGGCAGTCTGCCGACGCTGGCGAGCTGGGCGGACGCCGTGCTCAGCTGCCGTTGAACTCCGCCGTCAGTAGGGCGGCCAACGCGGTCGGGGTGAGCGCCGCACCGGCCGCCTGCTCCCGGCGGTGACGGTCGGCGCCGAGCAGGGCGCGGGTCCGCTCCGGTAGGCCGTCCACCGCGTCGCGTTCCGGGACCGAGCGCGGATGGCCCGCGCGCCAGGCGGTGGCCGCCGCCAGGGACCGTACGGCCTCGGCCGGCCGGTCCGCGTCGGCCAGCAGCACGGCCGCCGCCTCGGCCATCCCGGCGAGGATGCGCTCGGCGCAGCGGGCGGCGACGGCGGCGGAGAGCGCGGGCCCGATCCTGGCCAGCCCGGCCTCCGGCCCCTGTTCGCGGCCGGTCAGGACGGCGTCGACGGTGTCCAGCCCGGCGGAGAGCTGGGCCGGCACGGTGATCCGTTCGGCCTCGGCGCGGGCCCGGTCGCACTCCCTGCGGGCTCCGGCGGCGTCACCGCGCCGAAGGGCGACGAGTGCGGAGAGGAGCCCGGCGAAGGTGGCGACGTCGTACACCCCGCCGAAGCGGTCGGACTCCTCGAAGGCCTCCGCCAGGAGCTGCTCGGCGTCGTCGAGGTTCCCGGCGCAGTAGGCGGTCTCGGCGATCCGGGCCATGGCGAAGGGCGCCTCCACGATGGCCCCGACCTCGCGGGCGAGGCGCAGGCACTCCTCGTACTCGGCGCGGGCGTCGGTGTACCGGCCGCGCGAGAGCGCGATCTCCCCGGCGGCGCTCGCCACCTGGGCGCGGGTCCAGCGGTCGCCGACGCGGTGGGCGATCTCGTGCAGCTCGGCGAGGTCGGCGTCGACGGCGGCGAGGCCGCCGGTGACGTCGATGGCGACGTGGGTGCGGAGCATGAGGACGATGCCGAGTTCCCATTCACCGGCGTGGACGCGGCAGTTGGCGACGGACCGGTCGAGGTCGCTGTGGAAGTCGTGGGAGGTGTCGGTGAGGAAGGTCGTCGCGGGCCAGAGCATCCCGGGGAAGCGGGTGGTCTCCGGGGAGCCCTGCCGGAAGGTCTCCTTGATGCGGGTGGCCAGGTCCCGGTACTCGGAGGTGCGGAACTTCTCGGCGGAGTTGCTCTCGGCGAGCAGGAACATGTCGAGGACGAGCAGGCGCATGAAGGGCCAGTAGGTGGGTGTGCCCTCCTGGGGAACCTCCGGGGTGAGCGCGAGGGTCCGGGTGGTCCACTCGGCGCCTTCGGCGCGGTAGTTGCGCAGCCACCAGAACCAGCCCAGGGCGAAGACGAGCCGCTGGGCCACTTCGGTGTCGGCGTCCTCGACCGCGCTGGTGCGGAGGGCCGCGCGGAGGTTGTCGAGTTCGGTCTCGACGCGCCGGATCCAGGGGAGCTGGGCGGCGGAGCGCATCAGGGGCTCGGCCTCCTCGGCGAAGGCGAGGTAGTGGGCGGCGTGGCGGCGGGCTGCGGCCACGGCGTCGGCGGGGTGGGCGGCGGCGCGTTCGGCGGCGTACTCGTGGATGGTTTCGAGCATGCGGTAGCGCATGCCGGGGCCGCCGGGGCCCTCGTGCTCCTGGTCCGGTTCGGCGAGGACGAGGGACTTGTCGACGAGGGAGCCGAGGACGTCGGCGGCGTCGTACGGTGCCGCGGGGTCGGCGCAGACGGCTTCGGCGGCGGTCAGGTCGCAGCCGCCGGCGAAGACGGACAGGCGGCGCAGGACGGTGCGTTCGGCCTCGTCGAGCAGCTCCCAGGACCAGTCGACGACGGCGCGCAGGGTCTGCTGGCGCGGCAGCACGGTCCGGGCACCGCCGGTCAGGAGCCGGAAGCGGTCGTCGAGACGGTCGGCGATCTGGCGCGGCGTGAGCAGCCGCAGCCGGGCCGCGGCCAGCTCGATCGCCAACGGCAGCCCGTCGAGACGGGCGCAGATCTCGGCGACGGCGGCCGGGTCGTCGGCGGGGCCGAAACCGGGGCGGGCGGAGGCCCCGCGGTCGGCGAAGAGCTGGTGGGCGGGGTCGGGCGGCAGGGGCTCGACGGGGCGGACGGTCTCCCCCGGGACACCGAGGGGTTCGCGGCTGGTGGCCAGGATCCGTACGCCGGGGCAGTGTGTGAGGAGCCGCTCGGCGAGCTCGGCGGCGGCGCCGATCACGTGCTCGCAGTTGTCGAGGATGAGCAGCAGACGGCGGTGGGCGCAGTGTTCGACGAGGCGGGTGGTGGGGTCGGCGGCGGCCGGGGTCGGGGCCTCGCGGGCGACGAGGGAGCTCTCCCGCAGGCCGAGGGCGCTGAGGACGGCGCCGGGAACGGCGGCGGGCTGGTCCAGACGGGCGAGTTCGACGATCCAGCCGGCTTCGGGGTGGGCCGCGGCGGCGTGCTCGGCGAGGCGGGTCTTCCCGGAACCGCCCGGGCCGGTGAGGGTGACGAGGCGCAGCCGGGCCAGGTCGCCGCGGAGGGCGGCCAGTTCGGGTTCGCGGCCGACGAACGAGGTCAGGCGGGGCCGGAGATTCCCGCGGGGGACCTCGGGTGCCTCCGGGATCCTCGGGGCCTCCGGGATCCTCGGGGCCTCCGGGATCCTCGGGGCCTCCGGGGCCTCCGGGGCCTCCGGGGTCTCCGGGGTCTCCGGAGTACCGGCGTCTCCGGGAAGCTCGCGCCGTGACCGCGGCGGCAGGGGCAGGGGCCGGGGCCGCAGGAGTTCCGCGTGCAGGGCGGCGAGTTCGGGGCCCGGGTCGGTGCCGAGGCCGTCGGCGAGGGCGCGGCGCGTGTCCTCGTACGCGGCGAGGGCCTCGGCCGGGCGCCCGGCGGCGCGCAGGGCACGGAGCTGCTGCGCTCGGAGCGTCTCGTCGTACGGAGACTCCTGGACCAGCATCTCGATCTCCGGCAGGAGTGCCGCGGGAGCGGTGGCGCCGCAGCGCAGGTCCGCCTCGATGCGCTGCCGGAGGGCGCCGGAGCGGCGTGCCTCGGCGACGGCCGCATGGGAGGCGCGGGCGGACTCGGGCAGGTCGGCGAGGGCGGGTCCGCGCCAGAGGGCGAGGGCGGTGCGCAGGGTGCGGGAGGCTGCGGCCGGGTCGGTGGCCAGTTCCTGGCCGCCCTGGACCGCCAGCCGGTCGAAAAGGTGCAGGTCGATGTCGTCGCGGGCGGCGGCCAGGAGGTAGCCGCCGGTGGGGACGGAGCGGACGGTGTCCCGGCCGCCGAGGGCGCGGCGGAGCCGGGCGACGAGCGCCTGCAGGGCGGCGGGGGCGTCGTGAGGCGGGTCGTCGCCCCAGACGTCGTCGACGAGTTCGGCGACGGAAGCCGGGCGGCCGGCCCGGAGGGCGAGGGCGGCGAGGAGCGCGCGCAAGCGGGCGCCGCCCATGGGAAGAGGGGCGCCGCTCTCGTCGCGCGCCTCCGTGACGCCGAGGATGAGATACCGCACCGGGCAATTCTGCACGGCCTGTTGGGGCAGCGGTGCGCCCGCCCGTACGTCAGGTGATCGAGGTGTCCCCGTTGGTCTCCAGGAGCGTGCGCAGGGCCTGGGCGATCGTGGCGCAGGTGGCGGGGTCCAGCGGGGCGAGCAGTTCCGCGTAGCCGCGCAGATGCTCGGTGATCATCAACTGCGTCAGCGCGAGGCTCTGTTCGGTCAGCCGGATCCGCACGGTGCGGCGGTCCTGACCGTCGCGCACCCGCTCGACCAGGCCTTTGGCCTCCATGCGGTCGATGCGGTTGGTGATCGCGCCGGAGGTGACCATGGCGGCCGGGATGAGGGCGCCGGCGGTCAGCGCGTACGGGGGGCCGGAGCGGCAGAGGGTGAAGAGGATGTCGAGCTCGCCCACCTCCAGGTCGTGCGCGGCCGCGAAGGCCTTCTGCTGCTTGTCGATGACACGGGTCATCCGCTGGATACGGGCCACCACCTCCACCGGCCACAGGCCTGCCGCCAGATCGGGGCGCTCCGCCGTCCACTGGTCGACGATCGCGTCCACTGCGTCGCTCATGCGCTGTTCCTCCATCGCTCGCGTCTCTCGCATCTCTCGCGTCCTGTGCACCACGACATCAAGATATCTCAACGTTGAGACACTTGACGTTGAGATGAGTGGCTGCTTTTATCTTAACGTTGAGATTCTCAGCCTTGAGATGGATTGGACCGGGCGCCACACATGACGACGAACACGACCATGACCGCGACCACCTCGACCACCACGACCGCCGCTCCCCCCGCTGCCGCTGCCGCCACCCGTGCCACCCCCGCTGCCGCCGCCCCGGTCGCCACCGAAGCGCGCGCCGCGTCCCGCCACCGCGTCGGCCCCGTTCCCGCCCTGTGGCTGGCACTGCTGGCCACCCCCCTGGCCGCCGGCGCCAACGCCCCCGTGCTGATCCTTCCGGACATGGCCCGCTCCCTCGGGGTGAGCGGCTCGACCGCCACCTGGCTCGTCGCCTCCTACGCCTGGGCCATGGCCGTCGGCACCCCCCTGCTGGCCGGACTGCTCCGCCGCCGGGGCATGCGGACCACGCTCCGCCTGGCCGGCGCCCTCCTCCTCGGTGGCACCCTCCTCGTCGCCGCGTCCCCCTGGCTGCCGCTCACCCTCACCGGGCGCGCCGCGCAGGCCGCCGGTGGCGCGGGCCTCGCGGCGGTCGCCATGACCCTGGCCGGCTCGGCCCGGCGGATGGGCGTGATCAGCGCCGGCTTCGGGATCCTCGGCGCGTCCGGCCCGCTCCTCGGCGCACAGCTCGCGCACACCGTCTCGTGGCGCCTCTCGCTCTCCGTCTCCGTGATCGCGGTCCTGGCGATACCCGTGGTGAGCCGGTACGCGCCCGCCACGAGGACTACGGCGGCCACGACGACTACGGCGGCCACGACGACCCGGGCGACCGCGGCGACCCCGCCGGCCACACCGCAGGGCCGGTTCGACGCCCGCGGCGCGGCGCTGCTGACGGTGTTCGCCACCGCCCTGGTCCTGCTGCCCCACGCGCCGACCGTCGCCCTCGGCTCCTCGGCCGTCGCGGCAACGCTGCTCGCGCTCCACGTACGCCGCCGCCCCGACGGGTTCGTCCCGGCCGCGCTGATCCGCAAGCCGCTCTTCCTCGGCTCCGCGCTGCTCGCGCTCGCGCTCTCGGGCTCGTACTTCACCCTGCTGTTCTCCGTGCCCCGGCTGCTCGCCGACCGGGCCGGCTGGGACGCCGGCACCGCGGGCACCGGTCAGCTCGTGGCGCTGCTCACCGGATCCGCGCTCTCCTGGCTGTTGGCCGCGGCCTCCGCGCGCATGAGCCGGGCGGCCGTTCGCTCGGTGCTCGTCGGGGTCGGCGCGGCGGCGGCGGTGATCACGGTGTTCGCGAGCTGGGGCCCGCTGCTGCTGGTCGCCACCCTGGGCGGGACCTTCGCGGCGACCGGGGCCAACGCGGTGCTGTCGATGCACGCCGCGTCGAGCGCCCCCGACCCCCAGCGCCCCACGGCCATCGGCCTGTTCGCCCTCTGCTACCAGCTGGGCGGGGCCTTCGGCCCGGCCGTCGCGACCGCCCTGGTGCTCGCCGCCTGAGCCGGGGTCGCCGGACCGTCAGGACAGCGCCGGGCGGTGCACGGGGACTCCCTCGGGCACCGCCCGGCGCCGCGCCGCGGAGGTACCCGTCCAGCAGGTGCCGCGCCGGGCCAACAGACGGCCGAGCCACAGCTCCATCGAGACCAGCTCCGCCAGCCCGTCCAGCGGGACCGGGCGCCCGTCCGCCGCGTCGAGCAGGGCCTGGCGCACGACCCGGGCCTCGATCAGCCCGGCGTCCGCGAGCAACGGCGACTCGAACAGGTCCAGCAGGCCGCTCAGCGCGGCGCGCAGCCCCAGCCGGGTCGCCGTCTCGTTCGGCTCCCGGTCGGTGACACCCCAGCCCGGCGGGAACTCGCGCACCCCCGCCGAGGACAGGACGGTGCGCAGGATCGCGGCGCGGGCCCCGGGCTGGACCCGCAGGGACTCGGGCAGGGCGCGGGCGGCCCGGACGACCTGGTTGTCCAGGAAGGGGGCGTGCAACCGCTGGCTGCGGACCTCCACTGCCTGCTCGAAGACCCGGTGGTCGGCCGCGTGGCGGGCGAGCAGCGAGCGGGCGCGGGCCTCCCCCGGGCGCAGCGACAACGGTGGCCGGCCGGCCGCGACCGTCAGACGGATCGATACTTCCGCCAGCGCCTCCCCCGTGAGCCAGCCCGCCGCCGGTCCCGGGCGGGACCAGGTCAGGGCGGCGAGGGAAGCGTCCACCGGACCGGTGGATCTCTCGGTGACCCCGCCCTCGCGGAGCCGGGCCGCGGCGGCTTCCATGCCCGCGCGGTACGACGTACGGGCAAGTCTTCGGGCCGCCGAGTACACGGTGAGCGGCACCAGCAGGGACTCCCCGGAGGCTCCGGCGGCGGACGCCGAACGGGCCAGCGCCGCCACCGGGCGCAGCAGGTGCCGGCGCCGGCGGTCCATCAGGAGGTCGGCCATGCGGGCCGGATGGGCGTCGAGGACCTGGCGGGCGCCGTGGCCGGTGAAGTGGTCGGCCGAGCCGGCCGCCAGTCGGCGCCGCTCGCGGGCGGCGAAGACGAGGGAGGGGCCGGGTTCGTCGGTCAGCGGGCCGTCGAGTTCGGCGTACGGGAGGGCTTCCGCGGCGGCGGCCACCACGACGTGGTGCAGGCGCGGGTCGGCCGCGATGGCCCGGGCCCGTTCCAGCTCGGCCTCACGCCCCCGCGGGGTGGCCAGGTCGTTGAAGGTGACGGCCAGCAGCCGCGCCCCGGCCGGACTCAGCAGGCTGCCCGGCGCCCCCGGCAGACCGGCCGCCAGCAGCGCCAGCGTGGCGGAGGCGCTGCCGCCGGACAGGTCGGCGCCCACCCCGGGGGCCGGAGCGCCACGGGCGGCACGCCGATCGGCGGGGCCCATTCCGGGCACGGGGCCGGGATCGTACGGCGGCAGTACGTCGGGAGCATGCCGCGGAGCCGTGAGCCGGGCGCGCACGGCATCCACCAACGCTTCCCGTACGCCCTCCACCGCGCGCTCGGCATCGGCCTCGGGCGCGGCCACGGCGAGCGAGGCGACCTGCTCGTAGCCGGTGATCTCGCGGGAGCCCTCCCGCAGGATCAGCGCGTGCCCGGGCGGGATGCGCCGCACCCCGGCGTACGGTGTGCCGTCGCCCAGCGCCTCGGGACTGTCCGGGCAGGCCAGCAGGGCGGCGAGATGGCCGATGTCGAGCTGCGCCTCGATGAGGTCGGCGAGCGGGAGGGCGGCGGTGGCGTAGGCCGTACCGCTCGCCCAGGGGGTGTAGAAGACGGGCCGGGCGCCCGCGAGGTCGCCGACGACGGTGATGCGGCGGCCGGCCTGGACGACGGCGGTGTAGCTGCCGGACCACTGGGTGAGGTGGCGCAGCGCGCCGCCGCGGGCGGCGTAGAGGGCGCGGCGCAGTTCGGCGTCGGTCGCGCCGCAGCAGCCGAGGACCGCGAGGCGGGTGAAGGGGTCGGCGGGATCGGCGGTGAGCGTGCGGATCTCGTCGGGGCGCCAGTCACCGACGGCCCAGAGGGGATCGGGGTCTCCCCAGAGCAGCTGGGCGCCGACGGGTTGGACGGTGCGTTCCGCGTCCGCGCCCGGGTCGTCCGGATGGGCGGCGTCGGCGAGGCCGCCGCGCAGGGGCGCACCGCCGTCGCCGTGGCGGCCGTCGCCGTGGCCGTATCCGCCCTGGCCGTATCCGCCCTGGCCGGAGGCCTGACCGGGGTGGTGGTCGGAGACCCTTCCGGCCGTGCCGAAGCTCGCGGCGATACTGCTCCAACCCACCAACCAGCGCACCGCCGCCTCCCCAGCCCGTGGGCACATGACCGGGGCACAGGCAGCACGGACAGCGCTGAGGGCGCGGCCGCGGGACCCCGGGTGGCTCGGGGTCCATGCTGCCACGGGACAGGCGTGCGAGAGTGGTTAAAGGGGGCGCACACGCAAACGAACACGCCCCGGCAACTCGGTATTTGACGTTCCGTTCCCCCCGCCCCATAGGTCGCTTTCAGCCATTCTTCGGCCGCCGGAGGAGCTTTCACGGGCCGTCACGCGCCGTCACGGGTCGCCGGCGCCCGACGCGGGGGCGCGGTCCGGAGGGCGTCATCCACCCCCCGGACCGTTCCGCCACCCGCGGGGATTGAGGCAGCGGCGTCCCCCGACCCGCCCGGTCAGGCGGCGGGCCGACCCACGCACCGCACATCGAATCGCCGGGTCCGGGGACCGGCCAGAGCGCACGGGCGGGCGCACGGCCACACGGGCGGAGCACGCGCTGACACGTGCGCCCCGGCGCCGGGCCCGGGGCGGACTGTGCAAACGGACAACAATCCCGCCATACGGAAGTAAGGGCCTTAACGCTTGGGAGGCGGGGAACTACGCTGGGTTTACGAAATGCCGGGCGCCTATGCCCCGGCGGCGTCTGCGTTCCGCGTGTGACGAGGGGTGGCGCATGTCCAGGGAGCTCCGCGAGCCCAATGAGAAGCTCGGCGCCGTCCTCGCCCTCGCGGGCATCAGCAACGCCGGGCTGGCCCGGCGGGTCAACGACCTCGGCGCACAGCGCGGCCTGACGCTTCGGTACGACAAGACGTCGGTGGCCCGGTGGGTGTCCAAGGGGATGGTGCCCCAGGGCGCCGCTCCCCATCTGATCGCCGCCGCGATCGGCGCGAAGCTGGGTCGGCCGGTGCCGCTGCACGAGATCGGGCTGGCGGACGCGGACCCCGCGCCCGAGGTCGGGCTGGCCTTCCCGCGCGACGTCGGCGCGGCGGTGCGCTCGGCCACCGACCTCTACCGGCTCGACCTCGCCGGGCGACGGGGCGGTGGCGGGATCTGGCAGTCGCTCGCGGGGTCGTTCTCCGTGGCGGCGTACGCGACGCCGGCCTCGCGCTGGCTGATATCTCCCGCCGACAGCTCGGTGGCCCGGGAGCCGGCGGGCAGCCGGACCCCGCACCTCACGCCGGGCGCTACGCCGCCGGGCGCGACGACGCCCGCCTCCACGGCGACCGGCCCCACGGCGACCGGAGCGACGGCAAGCGGCGCTCCGACCACCGGCACCCCGGCGGCGACCGACGACACGACGGCCGACGACCCGACCGCCGGCACCTCCGCGGCGCTCGACCCCGCGGCACGGCATTCCATGGTCCAGAGCCCCGTATCAGCGACCCCCTCGGCTCACGACGGACCGGCGCGCGAGGCGACGGCGGCAGGCCCCCGGTCCTCCCCGGACGGCCGCACGACCGGCCCGATGACAGGTCTGGCAGGCCCGATGACGGGACCGGCGACAGGCCCGCCGTCCACGGTTGTGCCCGCCCAGCCCGGACCCGAAACGCCGCGCGACCACGGCCAGCGCGTGGGCCACAGCGATGTGACGAAGCTGCGCGAGGCGGCGGAGGACGCGCGCCGCTGGGACTCCAAGTACGGCGGCGGGGACTGGCGTTCGTCGATGGTGCCCGAGTGCCTGCGGGTGGACGCGGCGCCGCTGCTGCTCGGCTCCTACACGGACGAGGTGGGCCGCGCGCTGTTCGGCGCGACCGCCGAACTGACCCGGCTCGCCGGGTGGATGGCCTTCGACACCGGTCAGCAGGAAGCGGCCCAGCGCTACTACATCCAGGCGCTTCGGCTGGCCCGCGCGGCCGCCGACGTACCGCTCGGCGGCTACGTGCTGGCCTCGATGTCGCTGCAGGCGACCTACCGGGACTTCCCCGACGAGGGGGTGGACCTCGCGCAGGCGGCCGTCGAGCGCAACCGGGGTCTCGCCACCGCCCGCACCATGAGTTTCTTCCGACTGGTCGAAGCGCGGGCGCACGCGAAGGCGGGCGATTCGACGGCCGCCGGGGCGGCGCTGCGGGCCGCGGAGGGCTGGCTGGAGCGTTCCCGGGGGGGCGATCCGGATCCGACCTGGCTGGGTTTCTACTCCTACGACCGTTTCGCGGCAGATGCCGCAGAATGCTACCGGGATCTGAAACTGCCGCGGCAGGTACGGCGGTTCACCGAGCAGGCGCTGTCGCGGCCCACCGAGGAGTACGTACGGTCGCACGGGCTGCGGCTGGTGGTGAGCGCGGTCGCCGAGCTGGAGTCGGGCAATCTGGACGCGGCGTGCGCGGCGGGCACCCGGGCGGTGGAGGTGGCGGGGAGGATCTCCTCGGCGCGGACGACCGAATACGTACGGGACCTGCTGCACCGCCTGGAACCGTACGGGGACGAGCCGCGGGTGGCGGAGCTGCGGGAGCGGGCCCGACCGCTGTTGGTGGCGCAGGCGTAGGACCTGTCTTCCGGGGGCCGCGTGGCCGGGTTGTCGGTGCCGGGGTGCAGTATGCAGGGGTGGGAGGTGTCAGCGTGGGTGGCGGCGTGGACTGCGATGTGCTGGTGATCGGCGGCGGAATCGTCGGCCTGTCGACGGCGCATGCCGTGGCGCGCCTGGCTCCGGGGACCAGGGTCGTGGTCCTGGAGAAGGAGTCGGGTCCGGCCCGGCACCAGACGGGTCGCAACAGCGGGGTGATCCACAGCGGGATCTACTACCGCCCGGGTTCCCTGAAGGCGCGCTTCGCGGTGAGCGGGGCGGCCGAGATGGTCAAGTTCTGCGCGGAGCACGGCATCGCCCACGAGGTGACGGGCAAGTTGATCGTCGCCACGGAGCGTGAGGAGCTGCCGCGGCTGCACGCCCTGGTCCAGCGCGGTCGGGAGAACGGCATTCCGGTGCGCGAGCTCGGCCCGGCGCAGATCACGGAGTACGAGCCGGAGGTGCGCGGGCTCGCGGCGATCCATGTCGGCAGCACCGGGATCGTCGACTACGGGCAGGTGAGCGCTCAGCTCGCGGAGTCCTCGGGCGCGGAGATCGTCTACGGCGGCGCCGTGGACCTGATCTCCCGGCGCCCCTCGGCCGTGGCCGTGCGCACCACCTCGGGCCTGGTGGTCAGGGCGCGGGTGCTGGTGAACTGCGCGGGCCTCCAGTGCGACCGGATCGCCCGCCTCGCCGGGGACGACCCGGGCATGCGGATCATCCCCTTCCGCGGCGAGTACTACGACCTGGCGCGGCCGGACCTGGTCCGCGGCCTGGTCTACCCGGTGCCGGACCCGGCGTTCCCCTTCCTCGGGGTGCACCTGACCCGGGGCATCGGCGGCGGCGTCCACGTCGGACCCAACGCCGTGCCCGCGCTGGCCCGCGAGGGATACGGCTGGTCGACGGTGCGGCCCCGGGACATCGCGGACGAGCTCGCCTGGCCGGGATCCTGGCGGATGGCCGCACGGCACTGGCGGTACGGGACGGGCGAGATCCACCGCTCGCTGTCCAAGCAGGCCTTCACCGGGGCGGTCCGACGCCTGCTGCCGGCCGTCACCGCCGCCGACCTGCACCCCGCCGCGGCCGGGGTCCGCGCCCAGGCCGTGCTGCGCGACGGCACCCTGGTGGACGACTTCCTGATCCGTGACGCCCCGCGCACGGTCC
Organism: Streptomyces sp. NPDC048331; assembly: GCF_043201215.1. Lineage (NCBI taxonomy): Bacteria > Bacillati > Actinomycetota > Actinomycetes > Kitasatosporales > Streptomycetaceae > Streptomyces > Streptomyces sp. NPDC048331. The sequence goes on from NZ_JBICYT010000007.1 coordinate 20,479, forward strand.
ACGTCCTCAACGCCCCCTCGCCCGCCGCGACCGCCTCCCTGCCGATCGGCCGGGAGATCGCCACCCGCGCGCTGCGGACCCTCGGCTCGGCCTGAGCAGCATTTCGGGGGTGGCGGGGCGGCCCCGGCGGCGGCGCCGGGCCCCCCCCCCGGGGTCTCTACGGCGTGGGGGGGCGTGCGCGGCTACCCCCGCGCCCCGCCCCCCGGGCGGCGC
>NZ_JBICYT010000007.1:20701-258140 GCF_043201215.1 Streptomyces sp. NPDC048331
GCCGGTGGGCGGGGTACACCCCCCCCCGCGCGGGGCGCCCCCGGGGCGGGGCGTTCCCTGATTTGGGGGGGGGCGGGGGCGGCCCGGGGGGGGCCCCCCCCACCCCCCGTCGTAGAATCAGCGCATTGTGTCTGAGTCCCTGAATCCCCAGTCGCCCCGCCTCCCGGACGCCGCGCCGGAGACGAACTCGTACGTGCCGCCCAAGTGGCGCACCGAGCCCCGCTTCCCCGACGGGCCCTCCCCGGACCCGGCCGGCTCGCACCACGAGCGGCGGATCCGGAGCTTCCAGCCCCGGCGCAGTCGGGTCACCACCGGCCAGGGCGAGGCCCTGAAGCGCCTGTGGGGCACCTGGGGCCTGGACATCGACGGCCACGAGGTCATCGACCTCGACGCTCTCTTCGACGGGCTCCCCGTCGTCCTGGAGATCGGCTTCGGCATGGGCGAGGCCACCGCCCAGATGGCCGCCGAGGACCCCGGCACCGGGATCCTCGCCGCCGACGTGCACACCCCCGGCCAGGGCAACCTGCTCGCCCTCGCCGAGCGCGGCGGGATGACCAACATCCGGGTGGCCAACGGCGACGCGATCATCCTGCTCCGCGAGATGCTGCCGCCCGACTCGCTGGCCGGGATGCGCGTGTACTTCCCGGACCCGTGGCCCAAGGCCCGCCACCACAAGCGCCGGCTGATCCAGCCCGAGTTCCTCACGCTGGCCGCCACCCGCCTGGCACCCGGGGCCGTACTGCACTGCGCGACCGACTGGGAGCCGTACGCCGAGCAGATGCTCGAAGTGCTCACCGCGCACCCGGACTTCGAGAACACGCAGCCCGACGGCGGTTTCTCCCCGCGCCCCGCCTTCCGACCGCTGACCCGCTTCGAGGGCCAAGGCCTCGACAAGGGCCACCTCGTACACGACTTGCTCTTCCGTCGCACGGAGAACTGACAAGGTCACCGCGCGTGTCAGACCTGCTCGCTAGGGTCATGGTGTGTACCGAGCGCTCCCACTCGTACTCCCACGTCCGTCCGGCACGGTCCGCACCTGCGTGCTCCTCGCCCTGCTCGGCGCGACCGGGATCGCCATCCTCGAACTCGTGCGGGAACAGACCGGCACCCCCGGCTTCTTCGTCGGTCTCGGTCTGGCCCTGCTGCCGGTCGCGCCGCTCATGGCGGCCTTCCGGTGGCTGGGCCGGGCCGCGCCCGCGCCCTGGTCGCAGCTGCTGTTCTGCTTCGGCTGGGGTGCCTGCACGGCGGCCCTGATCGCGATACTGGCCAACAACTTCGCCACCGAGTGGATAGCCGCGGCCACCACCGACGCCTCCGCCGCCGATCAGCTCGGCTCGGTGGCCATCGCCCCGGTGGTGGAGGAGAGCGCCAAAGCGGCCGCCCTGCTGCTGGTGTTCACGTTCCGAAGACGCCATTTCACCGGCCCCGCCGACGGGTTCGTGGTGGCCGGCTTCACCGCCACCGGGTTCGCCTTCACCGAGAACATCCTCTACCTGGGCAACGCCTTCGTGGAGGACCTGGCCGACCACAGCGGCGCGCTGGAATCCGTGACGGCGGCGACCTTCTTCGTACGGATAGTGCTGTCGCCGTTCGCGCACCCGCTGTTCACCGTGCTCACCGGGCTGGGCTTCGGTGTGGCCGCCGTCAGCGCCCGCCGTGCGCGCAGGATCTGTCTGCCGCTGCTCGGCCTGGCCCTGGCCATGGGCCTGCACGCGCTGTGGAACGGTTCCTCGCAGTTCGGGGAGCACGGGTTCTACGTGGTCTACAGCTGCGTGATGGTCCCGCTGTTCGGGCTGCTGGTGTGGCTGGCGGTGCGGATAAGGCGTGACCGGCTGCGGGCTGTCGAGGGTGAGCTCGCGCTGTACGCGGCCGCGGGCTGGCTCGGTCGGGCCGAGGTCCCGGCCCTGGCCTCGATGCCCGCCCGCTCGCTGGCCCGCGCCCTGGCCCGGCACAGCGGGGGACGGGCGGCCGGACGCACGGTCGCCCGCTACGAGGCGGACGCGGCGGCCCTGGCCCTGCTACGACACCGGGCGCGGCGCGGTGGCCCCGTACGGGAGCGGGACTTCGCCCGCCGGGAGCGGGAGTTGCTGCACCGGCTCTGGCGGTCCCGGGCGACGGCGGGTCCCGCACTGGCTCGGGCGGCGGTCATGGAGGAGCTGATTCCGCCGTGGTTCGACCCGCTGGACCCGGCGGCCGCACGGACGGACGTACCCGGACCGCGCCGGACGAGCCCCGCCCAGGACCACGGCCACGGCCACGGCGCGCCGGACCGCGACCCGGATCCGGCCCTGGACCCGGTGTCGGACCCCGGAGGTCAGACGTTCAGGCCCTTGGAGTTCAGCCACGCCAACGGGTCCTGCGTCGATCCGCCCTTGCGTACTTCCAGGTGGAGATGAGGTCCGGTGACGTTGCCGGTGGCGCCGACGCGGCCGATGGTCTCGCCGGCGCCGACCGTGCCGGAGGTCACCGACATCGAGGAGAGGTGGCAGTACCAGATCTCCGTGCCGTCCGGGAGTTCCAGCACGATCCGGTAGCCGTACGCACCGGACCAGCCGGCCGAGGTGATCTTCCCGTCGGCCACGGCCTTGGCCGGGGTGCCGGTCGGGGCCGCGAAGTCGAGGCCGGTGTGGTGACCCGAGGACCACATGGAGCCGGAGTCGCCGTAGTGCGAGGTGAGGGTGTAGGCCGAGGTGGGCAGGGAGTAGCTGCCGGTCGGCTTGGCGAGGCGCTCCTGCTCGGCCTTGGCGGCCGCCGCCTCCGCGGCCTTCGCCTCGGCCTCCTCCTTGGCCTTCGCCTCGACTTCCTCCTTGGCCTTCGCCTCGGCCTCCTCGGCGGCCTGGCGGGCCTCCTCCAGCTTCTGCTTGGCCTCCTGCGCGGCCGCCTGCTGCGCGGCCTGCTCGGCCTCCGCCCGGGCCTTCGCCTCGGCGGCGTCCTGCTGGGACTCGGCCTGCTGGAGGATGCGGTTGCGCAGCACCTCGCCCGCGTCCGCGCCCTGGGCGGACTGCTGCGCGATGATTCCCGTCCGCTCGCCCGCCGCGGCCGCCGATCCGGAACCGCCGTCCTCCTGCTGGGCCTTGTTCCCGGTCATCATGTCGGGGAGGGCCGGCAGGGATATCGCGACCTGGGGCCGGTCCTGGGCGGTGGCGATGCCGCCGGCGCCGACCGCCGCGATGACGCCGACGCCGAGCACGGTGGAGCTGCGGGCAAGTCCCCCGCGTTGCTTGGCGACCCGGTGCTTGCCGCGGACCGGGCGCACCGAATCCTCGGTGGGATTCCACTCGCCCCAGGCACCCGCGGTGGGCGGCTGCTCCTGGATCTCGATGCCTTCAGGGGCAGGCAAGTTGGAGGCCACCGGGGCACACTCCTCATCGACGCGCAGAGACGCGCGCGCGCACGGTGCCGTCTCTTGCGACGGCTGGGACGACCGCGCTGCGTTATCGAAAGGTAATAGACGTGGGGGAGTGATTCCAAGCTTCTCCGCTTGATCGTTCCCACCAATCGGCCACACACCGACTGGCTTTGGCCACACCTTTCTCCTGCAAAAGCATCCGAACCAGGTCAAAAATCAAGCGACTCCCCTATCACTTCAGCCACAGGCCTGAAATGATGACCCGTCAAACTCCTTGCGGAAAGCAGTCATTCGATCACCCACCGTCACATCGTGTCGCCGCGCGGCACCACCGGCACGGTCCGCCGCCGCTCCGGCTCCCGTTCCCCCGGCCGCCCCACCGCCAGCAGCGCCATGTCGTCCGTCGCCCCGCCCCCCGTATGCCGGCGCACATCGCTGCTGAGCGCACTGAGCAGGGCCTGCGGTCCGGGGAAGATCCGGCCGCGCAGCCGGGCCGCGGGATCGTAGAAGTCCCCCGCGCCGTCCCGGGCCTCGGTCAGCCCGTCCGTGTAGAGCAGCAGGGTGGTCCCCGCCGGGAAGGCCCACTCCTGCACCAGGTCCGGCCTGCCGCCCAGCTCACCCAGGCCGAGCGGCAGGGCCGGCTCGGTCGGGGCGAGGACCGCCAGCTCCCCGTCCCCGTGCAGCAGCAGCGGCTCGGGGTGGCCCCGGTTGAGCAGCCGCAGCGCGCCCGCGCCGGGCGGGATCTCCCCGAGCACGCACGTCGTGAACCCCTCCACCGCGTCCAGGCCGTCGCGCCTGGCCCCCTCACGGGCCAGCGCCCGCTCCAGCCGCTGAGCCAGCGCCTCCAGTGTGGGCTCGGTCTCCGCCGCCTCCCGGAACGCCCCGAGGACCACCGCGACCGCCTCCACCGCCCCCAGCCCCTTCCCCCGTACGTCGCCCACCGCGAGGCGCACCCCGTACGGGGTCTCCTGGACCGCGTACAGATCGCCGCCGATGAAGGCGTCCGCCTGCGCGGCCTCGTACCAGGCCGAGACGTGCAACCCCCCGATGCGCTCGGCGGGCTTCGGCAGCACCGCCCGCTGCGCCGCCTCGGCGATCCCGCGCGCCGAGGCGAGCCGCTCACCGCTGCGCCGCACCATCCGGTTGATCAGGAGCGCCAGCCCGGCGACGGTCAGTACGGTCACCAGCTCGGTCAGCGCCTCCACCTTCCAACTGGTGCCGTTGAGGATGTGCAGCACGAGCACCGCGAACACGGCCAGGCCGCCCGTCAGGGCCGTGGCCCAGAGGGTGAAGAGAGGGGCCGCGATCAGCGGGGCCGCGGTGAAGAACGGGGATCCGGTGAAACTGGGCGGGGTCAGCACGTCGAAGACCATCCCGAGGGCGATCAGCACACCCGGCAGCAGCCGGATCACGCGACGGGTCACACCGTTCCCGGTGCCGCCCCCGCCCGCGCGCCCAGCGCCCTCGCCCTGCCGGCCCAGCCCCACCACGCCGCTCTCCCGCCGCCCGGTCCGTCACACGGGTCCGGGCCCGCTGCCTGGTCGCCCCTCAAGGCTCGCGGCAGGAGCGTCCGTACGGCGACCTGACGGCGGCCGGACGGGTGAGGAGGCGGGAGAAGCCACGGGAGGAGGGCCGGCGGGGCCGGAACGCGACGAAGGCCCGGTTCCTGGTGAGGAACCGGGCCTTCGTACTGAGTAGCGGGGACAGGATTTGAACCTGCGACCTCTGGGTTATGAGCCCAGCGAGCTACCGAGCTGCTCCACCCCGCGTCGGTGAACACAACTCTACGCCATCCGGGGAGGGCCCTTCACCAATTGACCGCCACCCACCCCGCCGACGGACATCGCCGCAGGTCAAAGCCCTGATATCGGCACGGAACCGGCAAGGAACCGGCGTGGAACAACCCGGCCCTACCGCCCTCGGGCGACCGGATCCCGGCGCCGGGTCAGCACGTGGGTCGTGCTCCCGTCGTCCTCCCGTACGTCCCGGACGTGGGTGAAGCCGATCCGCTCCAGCAGGACCAGGGAGGCCGTGTTGGCATCGGCCACGGTGGCGTGCACCTCGGTCAGACCGAGCGTGTCGAAGCCGTACGCGACGATCGCCTCGGCGATCTCGGTCCCCAGGCCCGCTCCCCAGGCCTCGGGGGCCAGGGCGTAGATGACCTCGTGGCCCTCGACCTCGTCGGTGCGCTTGATCTCGGCGTGCCCGACCAGCCGGCCGTCCCGGCGCACGGCCCACACGTCGAAGAGGTTGTCGGCGTAGACCTTCGAGAAGACCCGGCCGAAGAGCGCCCGGTCCTCGTCCTCGGAGGAGGGACCGTCCCCCATCCACCGCGACACCCGGGTGTCCTGGAAGAGGGCGACGAACGCTTCCTCGTCCGCCGGGGTGTACGGGGCGAGGAGCAGGCGCTCGGTACGCAGAACAGGCGTCATGGTCGGCGACGCTACCCGCGCCACCCGGCAGGGTCACGGGAATTTCCGGGAGGACGACGCCGTCGGCGTCCACCCGGCGGAGGACCGCTGCTCATCGCCCGGACGTGGTCCGCGAGTTCGGCCGCGGCGGCCGCGGGCCGAACCCCGGGAACGACCGAGCGCCCCACCCGACCGAAGCCGGGTGGGGCGCTCAGCAGCAGGTCGGAGGATGTCTCCCCGTCCCCGCGAGCGGTAGGCCATGTCGGACTCGAACCGACAACCAACGGATTAAAAGTCCGCTGCTCTGCCAATTGAGCTAATGGCCCTCCAGGTGCTCACCCCAGAGCATAGCCGGACCGCGCCGGTCAGCCGATCGGGTATCCGCCGACCGGCCTGTCGCCGGCGGCCCCGGGGTGCTCCAGAAGGCCTGGGACCGGCCTCCGAAGGGGTGTTACGGAGCATCAGCTTCCGGGAACGCGGAAAGGGCCCGTACGGCACCTGGGTGTCGTACGGGCCCTTTCTCAGGGGTTCAGCTCAGCCGCGATCAGCCGTTGCGCTTCCAGCGCGGCTTGTCGTCACGACGGCCGCCGAAGCCGCCGGTGGAACCGGAGCCGGAACCACCCGAGGGACGGTGGTCGTCACGGCGGCCGTACGGGCGGTCGCCGCCGCCGGAGCGGAAGCCACCGGACGGACGGTCGTCACGACGGTCGCGGTTGAACGGACGGTCGCCGCCACCGGAGCGGAAGCCACCGGAGGAACGGTCGTCACGGTTGAAGCCACCGGAGGGACGGTCGTCACGACGGAAGCCACCACGGTCGCCACCACGGTCGTCACGGTTGAAGCCACCGGACGGACGGTCGTCACGACGGAAGCCACCACCGGACGGACGGTCGCCACCGGAACGGAAGCCACCCGACGGACGGTCGTCGCGGCGGAAGCCACCACGGTCGCCACCACGGTCATCGCGGTTGAAGCCACCGGACGGACGGTCGTCACGACGGAAGCCACCACCGGACGGACGGTCGCCACCGGAACGGAAGCCACCCGACGGACGGTCGTCGCGGCGGAAGCCACCACGGTCGCCACCACGGTCGTCACGGTTGAAGCCACCGGACGGACGGCCGCCGCGGTCACCGCGGTCGTCGCGGCGGAAGCCACCACGGTCGCCACCGCGGTTGTCGCGACGCTCGAAGTTGCCACGGTCGTCACGCTGGGCGCGCTGCTCCTCGCGGCGCTCCTGCGCGGCCAGCTCGGCGGCAGCGGCGGCGGCAGCGGCCGCGACCTCGGCCTCGGCGGCCTCGGCCACCTCGGCGACAGCGGCCTCCGGGTCCTCGCCACGCTCACGGGCGGAACGAGCGACGAGGCGGTCGGCCTCCTCGCGCAGCTCCACGGCGCGGCGCGACAGGCGCTCCAGCTGCTTGGTGAGCTCGGCGACCTCGCGCTCGGCCTGCTTGGCGGCGTTGTTCGCGGAGTCGGCCTGGACCTCGGTCAGCGAACGGGCACCGGTGATCTCGGCGACCTCCGGCTCGAAGGCGCCGGCGCCCTGGACGATGTGACGCGAGGCGTCGACGCCCGCGTCCTCCATCAGGCGGAAGATCTGGCGACGCTGGTGCGGCAGCGCGAGGGAGACCACGACACCGGACTTGCCGGCACGGGCGGTACGGCCCGAGCGGTGCAGGTAGTCCTTGTGGTCGCCGGCCGGGTCCACGTTCAGGACCAGGTCGATGCCGTCGACGTGGATACCGCGGGCGGCGACGTCGGTGGCGACGAGCGCGTTGACGTAGCCGTCCTTGAAGTCGGCGAGGACGCGGGTACGGGCACCCTGCGTCATACCGCCGTGCAGCGCGTCGGCCTTCACGCCGGCCTCGACGAGCTGCTCGGCGATGCGGTCGGCGCCCAGCTGGGTGCGGACGAAGATGATGGTGCGGCCCTTGCGGGCGGCGATGGCGGCCGTGACCGGCGCCTTGTCCTTCGGCTTCACGACGAGGACGTGGTGCGTCATGGTCGTGACGTTGCCCTGCGCGCTGTCGACCTCGTGCGTGACGGGGTTGGACAGGTAGCGCTTGACCAGGGTGCCGATCTCGTTCTCCATGGTGGCGGAGAAGAGCATGCGCTGGCCGCCGCCGGGGATCTGGTCGAGCAGCTCGGTGACCTCGGGCAGGAAGCCCAGGTCGGCCATCTGGTCGGCCTCGTCGAGGACCGCGACCTGGACGTTCTCCAGGGAGCAGGCACCACGGTTGATGATGTCGCGCAGACGGCCGGGGGTGGCGACGAGGATGTCGACACCGCGCTCCAGAGCGTAGATCTGGTTGCTCATGGAGGTACCGCCGCAGACGACCTTCATCTTCAGGCCGAGTACGTCGCCGTAGGGCTGGAGCGCGTCCGCGACCTGCATCGCGAGCTCACGGGTCGGCGTGAGGATGATGGCGCGGGGCTTCTTCTTGTCGGTGTGACCGCCGGCCAGCTGGGCCAGGGTCGGCAGACCGAAGGAGAGGGTCTTGCCGGAGCCGGTGCGGCCACGGCCCAGGATGTCCTTGCCGGCCAGGGCGTCCGGGATGGTCGCGGCCTGGATCGGGAAGGGGCTGGTGACGCCGTTCTGGGCGAGCTTGCGCACGACACCCTCGGGGAGACCGAGGTCGCCGAAGGTGATCGAGGGCTCGGCGTCCGCGTCGGCGTCGTCGAAGTCGGTGGTCGAGTCCTCGAAGGACCCGTCGGTGTTCACGTCGGCCTCGAGAGCCTCGATGATCTCGTCCGCCTCGGCGGCCTCGATCGCCTCGGTGACCACAAGGGCCTCGGCGTCGATGATCTCGTTGGTGTCGTTCTCGGGCATGACGGAACGGTCAGAACTGGAAATGGACATGCGAAATGCGAAACCTTCCGGAGTCTCGGCACGCGCCCAAACTCCGTGAATCGCAAATCGACCGCCTCAATGCGGTCAGCCACGGCTAGGGAGAGTACGCGCCACACGGCGCTCTTCGGATTCGGCGCCGGGCAATGGGATCAAACGATCTATAACCATACGCACCCTCCCCGGGGTCTGGCAAGTCACTCCCCCCGAAAGGTCTCTGACCTGCGAAGACTCCCTGGAGGTCGGCACCGGACCGACCCCGGTCGGACCCGGTCGGGTGCCCGTCGGGCCTACAGCTCGGGGGCCGGCGCGAGGGTCGGCTCCGGCTGCGGACTCGGCGGTGCGGACGTGGGTTCCGTCACAGGGGGAGTGGTGGCCGGCGGCGCCGGGGTCGGGCTGGCCGACTGCTGCCCGCCGGCCGAACCGCCCGGGCCGCCGGGTCCGCCCGAACCGCCCGTGGCGGGTTCCTGGGGACCCTGCCCGCCCGCCCCGCCGCCCGGCCCGGCCGACGGCGCGGGCACTCCCGGCCGCCCGCTCGGCGCGCCCTCGCTCGGCGAGGCCCCGGTCGCGCCGGAGGCCTTGCCGTCCTCCTTGGGCCGACCCTGGGTCCCCGTGCCGTCCTTCGTGCCGTGCCCGTTGCCGTGGACCCCGGAGCCCCGGCCCGTGACGGTCCCCGCGCCCGCCTCGGCGCCGCTGCGGCGGTCTCCCGAAGCGGCGGGCCCGGGCTTCGCCGCGTCCTCACCGACACTCATGCAGCCGGCCGTCGCCGCGACCGCGAGCGCGGTGACGGCCAGTCGGAGGGAAGCGGACAACTGGCGCACGGGGGCACCTCCGGAGCCTGAGGGTGAACTTTCCGCATGAGCGGGTCAATGTTCCCAACTCCCTTTGACCCGCAAGGGACACGCCCTCGGCCGAACCCCCGGCCCGAACCTCGCGGAAGAACCTCAGCCGAGGAGCTGCCGCGCCACCTGCGAGCCGAGGTGCACCGCGCCCAGCCCGACGAGCACCGACATCACCACGTTCGCCGCGGCCAGGAACCCCCGGCCGCGCTCGGCCAGCCGCAGCGTCTCGTACGAGAACGTCGAGTACGTGCTCAGCGCCCCGCACAGCCCGGCCCCGAGCAGCAGCTGCAGCCGCGAGGAGGCGGCCCCCACCAGTGCCGCGCCGGCCAGCGTCCCGAACACCAGGCAGGCCGTCGCGTTGACCACGAAGGTGCCCCAGGGGAAGAGGCCGTCCGCACCGTCCGGGCCGGCCGACCGCGCCTGCACCGCGCGGTCCATCAGGTAGCGCAACGGGGCGCCGACGGCCGCGCCCGCCACCACGAGCAGCCAGTTCACCGTGGGGTGCCTCCGGGTCCACGCCCGCGCAGCGCGAGCCGGGTCGCCGAGGCCGCCGCCCACACCGCGCCGAGCGCCGCCACCACCGTGAGCCCGCCGTAGGCCAGGGCGGTCCCGGTCTCCCCCTCGTCCAGGAGCCGCGAGAAGTCCACCGCGTAGGTGGAGAAGGTGGTGAAGCCGCCGAGCACGCCGACCCCGACCAGGGGCCTCAGCAGCGGATGCGGCGCCGTCCGGCCGCCCTCGCCGATGAGCACCATGAGTACGCCGATCAGCGCGCTGCCGGAGGCGTTGATCCACAGGGTCGCCCACGGGAAGGCCCCGGGCCCGGCCGGCCACAGCAGGGAGATCCCGTACCGCGCCGCGCCCCCGGCCGCGCCGCCCACCGCCACCGCCGCGAGCACCCGGCCCTGCGGCTCGGCCCGCTGCGCGGGTACCCGCAGGTCGACGTCCGGATCGATCACCTCCGCCGGCCGCGCCGCCCCGTCGCCGGGGACCGGCCCCCGGCGAGGAGCAGAATCCTGACCCCGGCCCGGCTCCTGATCCGGCGGGATCACCCGTATCCCAGCGCGTGCAGTCGCTCGTCGTCGATCCCGAAGTGATGGGCGATCTCGTGCACCACGGTGACCTCCGTCTCCGCGACCACGCTCTCCCGGTCCTCGCACATGCGCAACGTGGGATTGCGGTAGATGGTGATCCGGTCCGGGAGCACCCCGGCGTACCACTCACCGCGGTCCGTCAGCGGAGTTCCCTCGTACAGGCCGAGCAGCTCGGGGTCGTTCGCGGGTGGTTCGTCCTCGACGAACACCGCCACGTTGTCCATCAGCCGCGTCAGCTCCGGCGGAATCCGGTCCAGGGCCTCTGCGACGAGCTCTTCGAACTCCTCGCGCGTCATCTCCAGCACCCGGCCATTGTCGCTCCGGAGGAAACCGTTTTGGCGATAGCTCCCCGGATCCCATATGCTTCTCACGTCCCCGACGCGCTGAGAAGTGCCCGGCGGGCCTTTAGCCCTCATCGTCTAGTGGCCCAGGACGCCGCCCTTTCAAGGCGGTAGCACGGGTTCGAATCCCGTTGGGGGTACGCATTACCGTGTGCAAGACTTGTTCTCGCACACTGCAAGGTCCTGTGGAGCAGTTGGTTAGCTCGCCACCCTGTCAAGGTGGAGGTCGCGGGTTCAAGTCCCGTCAGGATCGCTGAAGCCGGAAACGGTTTCGTGGCTGGGTAGCTCAGTTGGTACGAGCGATCGCCTGAAAAGCGATAGGTCGCCGGTTCGACCCCGGCCCCAGCCACCATCAAGAAGGCCCCGTCCCTCGGACGGGGCCTTCTGTGGTTACTCCCCCTCGGCTCCTTCTGCCTCTCCCGCCCCGGCTGCCGCCGTCCGCTCCCGGCGCCGCCACTGCACGACACCGACCGCCGCCGCACCGGCGGCGACCAGGCCGAGCAGCGCCCCGTCCGGAACGGTGTCCGCCAGCGAGCCGACCCACTGCTCGACGGCGAAGGAGTCGTCCACGTCCAGCAGCCCCGGCAGCGCGCTCGCCCCGTCGTAGGCGAGGAACAGCACGCCCAGGGTGATGAAGAACAGCCCGGACAGCAACGAGGTCGTGTGCAGCTCGAAGCGGCCGACGCGCAGGGCCCGCCCGCGCAGCCAGCGCCGCCTGCCCAGGTCGAACCGCTCCCACAGCAGGGCCAGTACGAACAGCGGCACGGCCATCCCCAGGGCGTAGACCGCGAGCAGTACGCCGCCGTAGACGGGGCTGCCGCTGACCGCCGCGACCGTCAGCACGCTGCCCAGGATCGGGCCGGCGCAGAAGCCGGCCAGCCCGTAGACCGCGCCGAGCGCGTACACCGACAGGGCGGTGGTCGGCCGGATCCGGCCCGACAGCTCCGAGATCCGCCTCGGGGCGAAGCCGAGGCCCAGGATCTGGGCCAGGCCGAGCGCGATGATCAGCCAACCGCCGGCCAGCACCAGCTGGTCGCGGTTGCTGTGGAAGAACCGCCCGGCGTACGAGCCGGCCGCCCCCAGCGGTACCAGGGTGCTCGCGAGGCCCGCGTAGAAGATCCCGGTGCGCGCCAGGAGCCGCGAGGTGGAGTCGATGGAGTACGCGAAGAAGGCCGGCAGGAGCAGCGCGCTGCACGGGCTGAGCAGCGCGAGGAGGCCGCCCAGCAGGGCGGCCAGGTACCCGATGTCGGTCACTGCTTCGCCGCCTCGGCCTTCGCCTTGGCGATGGCGGCCGTGAAGGTGTCGAGCGGCTGGGCGCCGGCGATGGGCCTGCCGTTCAGCAGGAAGGACGGGGTGGAGGTGACACCGATGCGGTAGCCCTCCTCCTGGTCCTTCCGCAGAGCCGCCGCGGCGGGCTCGCCGGCCAGGTCCGCCTTGAAGCGCTCCAGGTCGCCGACCCCGGCCTCCCGGGCCAGCTCGACGAGCCGGGGCTCGGCGAAGCCCTTCTCCTTCGAGCCGGCGGCGTAGGCCGCGGCGTGGAAGGCGTCGAAACGGTCCTGCTGCCCGGCCGCCCAGGCGGCCTTGGCGGCGGCCTCGGACTCGGCGCCGAAGATCGGGAAGTTGCGCCACTCGATGCGCAGGGTGCCGTCCGCCACGTACTTCTTCACCAGCTCGGGCTCGGTGTCCCGGGCGAACTTGCCGCAGTAGCCGCACTTGAAGTCGGAGTACTCGATGAGCACGACGGGCGCGTCGGCGCGGCCGACGGCGAGCTTGTCGCCGGACTCGCGGCGGGCCAGCGCCTTGAGCTCGGCGGCCGGGTCGGTCCCGGGCGCGGCCACGGCCCCCGAGCCGGACCCGGAGCCCGCCGAGCCGCTCCCGTCGGGGGCGGTGGCCTGCCAGGAGACGAGCCCGAGGGTGATCGCGGCGAGGGCCACCCCGGCGGAGATCAGCAGGGGCTTGGTGGAGGACTTCTCGGTCGGGGACTTCTTGGACGAGGGCATGCGTGTGCTCCGGTTCTGCGGGTGGTGGGACGGGACCGAGGGGGACCGGTCCTCTAGACCCGCATCACGCACAGCTCCAGCCGATCGGGCGCCGGCCGGTCGGGGCCGCGGAGGGGGCTTCGTACGGGCACCGCCGCGGGCGGGCCGGCGACCTCGGGCGCCGCCCGGCCGAGCGGGACCTGGGCGTGCTCGCCCCAGGCCCGCGCGGGGACGGCGGGCGTACCGCCGCGCTCGGGGGCCGACGGCGCACAGGCGGGCCCACCGGTGTCGGTGGACACGGACGCGCCCGACCACGCCGAGGCCGAGGGCGAGGCCTGGGCCGACGCCCCGGCCCGGGGCGGGCCGACCCGGGTGTCCGCCGCCGCGACCGTCACACAGCCCATGAGGAGCGCCAGTACCGCGAGCACGGCGCAGCCGAACAGGCGGGGGCGGGACAAGGTGGGCTGCCTCTCATACGTACGGCCGACGGACTCGTCCCGAAATGGTACGGGTCCACCCGACAAATGCGTTCGCCACCCGGAGGGCCCAGGTGAGATCCTCGATCAGGTATGTCTACTTCCTTCGCCGCCCTGCAGACGCTTCTCGGTGAGATCTCCCTCCGTGACGCGCACCGCCTCGGCCGCCGCCTCGAAGGCGCCCGCCGTATCCGCAAGCCCGAGGCCAAGCAGGCCGTGCTCGACGAGATCGCCGCGGAGGCCACCAAGGCCGCCGAGCGTCTGGCCGGCCGTGCCTCGCGGATGCCGGAGGTCACGTATCCCGAAAACCTGCCCGTCAGCCAGAAGAAGGACGAGATCGCCGAGGCGATACGCGACCACCAGGTCGTGATCGTCGCGGGCGAGACCGGTTCCGGCAAGACCACGCAGATCCCCAAGATCTGCATGGAGCTGGGCCGCGGCGTCCGGGGCATGATCGGGCACACCCAGCCCCGCCGGATCGCCGCCCGCACGGTCGCGGAGCGGATCGCCGAGGAGCTGAGGTCCGAGATCGGACAGACCGTCGGCTGGAAGGTCCGGTTCACCGATCAGGTGGACCAGGACGCGACCTTCGTGAAGCTGATGACGGACGGCATCCTGCTCGCCGAGATCCAGACGGACCGCGAGCTGCGCGCCTACGACACGATCATCATCGACGAGGCCCACGAGCGGTCGCTGAACATCGACTTCCTGCTGGGCTATCTGGCCACGCTGCTGCCGAAGCGTCCCGACCTCAAGGTCGTCATCACCTCGGCCACCATCGACCCCGAGCGCTTCTCCCGCCACTTCGGCGACGCGCCGATCGTCGAGGTCAGCGGGCGTACGTATCCCGTGGAGGTGCGCTACCGGCCGCTCCTGGAGGACGACGCCGAGGACGCCGACCGCGACCAGATCACCGCGATCTGCGAGGCCGTGGACGAGCTCCAGGGCGAGGGCCCCGGCGACATCCTGGTCTTCCTCTCCGGCGAACGGGAGATCCGCGACACCGCGGACGCCCTGAACAAACGGAACCTGCGCTTCACGGAAGTCCTCCCCCTCTACGCACGTCTCTCGCACGCCGAGCAGCACCGCGTCTTCCAGCAGCACACCGGGCGCCGGATCGTCCTCGCGACCAATGTCGCCGAGACCTCGCTGACCGTCCCCGGCATCAAGTACGTGATCGACCCGGGCACGGCCCGGATCTCCCGCTACAGCCACCGCACCAAGGTTCAGCGCCTGCCGATCGAGCGGATCTCGCAGGCCAGCGCCAACCAGCGCAAGGGCCGCTGCGGTCGAACCAGCGACGGCATCTGCGTCCGGCTGTACTCCGAGGACGACTTCGACGCCCGTCCCGAGTTCACCGACGCCGAGATCCTGCGGACGAACCTGGCGTCCGTCATCCTCCAGATGACCGCGGCCGGCCTCGGCGAGATCGAGAAGTTCCCCTTCATCGACCCGCCGGACCACCGCAACATCCGCGACGGCGTGCAGCTGCTCCAGGAGCTCGGCGCGCTGGACCCGGCCCAGAAGGATCCGACGCGGCGGCTCACGCAGATGGGCCGCCAGCTCTCCCAGCTCCCGGTGGACCCGCGGCTGGCCCGCATGGTCATCGAGGCGGACAAGAACAACTGCGTCCGCGAGGTCATGGTCATCGCGGCGGCCCTGTCCATCCAGGACCCGCGCGAGCGGCCCTCGGACAAGCAGACCCAGGCCGACCAGAACCACGCCCGCTTCAAGGACGAGACCAGCGACTTCCTCTCGTTCCTGAACATGTGGCGCTACGTGCGCGAGCAGCAGAAGGAGCGCGGCTCGTCCTCGTTCCGCCGGATGTGCAAGCAGGAGTACCTCAACTTCCTGCGGATCCGCGAGTGGCAGGACATCTACTCCCAGCTGCGCACGGTCGCCAAGGGCATGGGCATCCACGTCAACGAGGCCGACGCCCCCGAGCAGGTCGTCCACGTCTCGCTGCTGGCCGGTCTGCTGTCGCACATCGGGCTCAAGGACACGGACAAGAACGAGTACCTGGGCGCGCGGTCGGCCAAGTTCGCGATCTTCCCGGGCTCCTCGCTCTTCAAGAAGCAGCCCAAGTTCGTGATGTCGGCCGAGCTGGTGGAGACCTCGCGGCTGTGGGCCCGGGTGAACGCCAAGGTGGAGCCCGAGTGGGTGGAGCCGCTGGCCCAGCACCTGGTCAAGCACACGTACAGCGAGCCGCACTGGGAGAAGGACCAGGCGGCCGTGATGGCGTACGAGAAGGTCACGCTGTACGGCGTACCGATCGTGGCCCAGCGGAAGATCAACTACGGCCGGATCGACGCGGAGGTCTCGCGCGAGCTGTTCATCCGCAACGCCCTCGTCGAGGGCGACTGGCGGACCCACCACAAGTTCTACGCCGACAACCGCAAGCTCCTCACCGAGGTGGAGGAGCTGGAGAACCGGGCCCGGCGCCGCGACATCGTGGTCGACGACGAGACGCTCTTCGACTTCTACGACCAGCGGATCCCGGCCCACGTGGTCTCCGGGGCGCACTTCGACTCGTGGTGGAAGCACAAGAAGCGCGAGGAGCCGGAACTCCTCGACTTCGAGCGCGAGATGCTGCTGACCGAGAAGGCGGCCGGGGTCACCAAGGCCGACTACCCGGACTCCTGGCGGCAGGGACAGCTGAAGTTCCGGGTGACCTACCAGTTCGAGCCGGGCGCGGACGCGGACGGCGTGACCGTCCACATCCCGCTCCAGGTGCTGAACCAGGTCACGGACGAGGGCTTCGACTGGCAGATCCCGGGCCTGCGCGAGGAGGTCGTCACCGAGCTGATCCGCTCGCTGCCGAAGCCGATCCGCCGGCACTACGTACCCGCGCCGAACTACGCCGGCCGTTTCCTGGACACGGCGGTGCCCCTGCGGGAGCCGCTGCCGGTCACCCTCGCCCGCGAGCTCCAGCGGATGGTCGGGGTCCCGGTCTCGGCCGAGGACTTCGACCTCGGGCGGATCCCGGACCACCTGAAGATCACCTTCCGGATCGTCGACGAGCGCCGCAAGAACCTCGCCGAGGACAAGGATCTGGAGGCCCTGCGGCTGCGGCTGAAGCCGAAGGCCCGCCAGGCCCTCTCCAAGGCCGCCGCGGCCACCGCCGAGCGGGCGGGCGGGGAGTCGGTGGAGCGCACCGGGCTGACCGACTGGACGATCGGCGCGCTGACGAAGGTCTTCGAGACCCGGCGCGCGGGTCAGCCGGTGAAGGCGTACCCGGCGCTGGTGGACGACGGCACGACCGTCTCCGTCCGGCTCTTCGACACCGAGGCCGAACAGCAGCGGGCGATGTGGCTGGGCACCCGGCGGCTGATCCTGCTGAACATCCCGGTGAACCCGGCGAAGTTCGCCTCGGACCACCTGAGCAACCAGCAGAAGCTGGCCCTGTCCCGGAATCCGCACGGCTCCATCCAGGCGCTCTTCGACGACTGCGCGACCGCGGCGACCGACAAGCTGATCGCCGACCACGGTGGCCCGGCATGGGACGAGGCGGGCTTCCGCAAGCTCTACGAGGCCGTCCGCGCCGACCTGGTGGACACGACCGTGCGCACGGTGAGCCAGGTGCAGCAGGTGCTGGCCGCCTGGCAGGCCTGTGAGCGCCGTCTGAAGGCCACGAGCAGCCTGGCGCTGGTCGCGAACATCCAGGACGTCAAGACGCAGCTGGCGGCCCTCGTGCCGGCCGGGTTCGTGACGCTCACGGGGCTGCGCCGGCTGCCGGACCTGATGCGCTACCTGGTGGCGGCGGACCGACGGCTCCAGCAGATGCCCACGGGCGTGCAGCGCGACACCACGCGCATGGAGAAGGTCCACGAGATGCAGGACGAGTACGCCTGGCTGCTGGAGCAGTTGCCGAAGGGGCGACCCGTCCCGTCCACGGTCACCGACATCCGCTGGATGATCGAGGAACTGCGCGTCAGTTACTTCGCGCACGCGCTCGGAACGGCGTACCCGATCTCCGACAAGCGCATCGTGAAGGCGGTGGACGCGGCGGCTCCGTGACCGGCTCCGTGCTCCGGTTCGACTGCACCCCCTGAGCTGCGGTACAGTCTGATTCGCAGCCGCCGAGCGGCCGCAAATCAAGGACCTGTGGAGCAGTTGGTTAGCTCGCCACCCTGTCAAGGTGGAGGTCGCGGGTTCAAGTCCCGTCAGGTTCGCAGAAACGTCAGGGCCCGTATCCCTCTGGGGATACGGGCCCTGACGCGTTGGCGGGTGTTCCGCCGCACGGGTCGGCCCGGGGAGGCGCCTGAGACCTCTGAGGGCGTCCGGGGCTCGTGGAGCGCCCGCGTCGCCCGCGCACACCTCCGGGCCGCGCCCGCGCCCTCTCCGGGGCCTACGGGACGCCCCGCGCGCGGGGGCGGAGAAGACACGGCCGCCCGTGGGCCTGGGCCCGGAATCCACCGTTCGCATGATGTGGCTCGTGAGGGGCGTCCCCTTTACGGGGTGCATAACCGGATATACAAGAGTGATCATCTGTGACGGGAGTCACCGCATGAGTTTTTGGGACTCATACTTTTATCGCACCCATACGCCCTCTCGATAGAATATGTGCAATGGCACCCACCCTGCCGGGCGCCCTCTCGCGCGATCGAGACCCCCCTGACCTGGGCATAAAAAGATCGCGCTGGACCCGGCGGAGTCCAGCGCGATCGAACGACCTCGGTCCTGTTGGGGCAGGTCCGGCCGTATGAAGCTATGTGGGTTTCATCGGATTGGGGGACCCGATAAACCCGTTAAAGCGGGGTGTTGACGCGACCTCAGGCCTCGCTGCGCTGCTGCGGAATTCCCGCGAGCAGTGCGCGAACCTCGGCCTCGCGGTACCGGCGGTGTCCACCCAGGGTGCGGATGGACGTGAGCTTGCCAGCCTTGGCCCAGCGGGTGACCGTCTTCGGGTCCACGCGGAACATCGTGGCAACCTCAGCCGGGGTCAGCAGCGGCTCGGCATCAGGGGTGCGAGCGGTCATGAGCGGCCTCCTCGGGAGAACCGAACCATCTCGGTTCTTTCCTCTAAATTCTGCACCTTGGCCCGCGTTGCCCGAAATGGACATACGCGGGCCGAGTCGGTTATAGGACGAACGGCTTGTCCTCGGCACTACAACTACACCATCCGTCCAGCCTCGACGGCCAAACCGACGGAATTGCCCTCCGAGGTGTTCATCAGCGGCGGAAGCCGATGGACCGTCCCATAACGGACAGTCACCCCACTGTGACGATCAGTCACAGAGCGATCAGGAGTCGTCAGACCCCCCGTAGAGTGCAATGCCGAGCATTCCGCCCTTAGTTGGGCGGAAGGAACCCTCCCCGGACTCCTTGTCCTATTTTGGCACGAGGGTAGGGGAAGGGCGCAAGGGTGTAGTTAGTGCGGTCCGTCACGCTTGGGCCAATGGCCCGTATCGGGACGTAGGTCCTGGCACTACGTCCCAAATGCCATGATCAGGCCTCTGATCAGCCATTATTGACCGATCGACCGATACCGGACGATACGCGTGACCCCCTCTCGGGTGAAACCAGCCACATAGGCCCCTTTCAGCCTAATTCGCGAAAAGCCGCTCCCGGACCGCCCGCCACCGCTCCGCCAACCCCTCGTAGACCTCGGTCGCGCCCTCCGTGTCACCGGCCCGCAGGGCCGCGATGCCCGCCGCGAGATCCCCGGCCGAGCGGTCGGCCGCCAAGCGGTCCGCCGGCAGCGCGTGCACCAACCCGCCGTAGTCCAGTTCGACCAGCGAGCGCGGGTGGAACTCCTCCAGCCAGCTCCCCACCTCCACCAGGCCGTCGGCGAGCGCCCCGTACCCCTCCGCGTCACGCAGGGTCCGCAGCGCCCGGGCCAGCCGCCGCCGGGCCTGGACCATCGGCGTGCGGTAACGCAGCCGCTCGCCCGGCACGTGGTCCCGCTCCTCGTCCGCCACCAGGACGAACCAGCGCAGCGGGACCTGCCACACCCCCGTGCGGATCCACGGGCGCGCGTCCGGGTTCCGTTCGCGCCAGCGCTCGTAGTCCTCGACCGCCCGCAGACGTGCCCCCGGCGGGAGCGCGGCGTCCAGCACCGGGCGCGGGAACCACTCGACGAGCTCCTGCAGCGCCAGCCAGCCACGGAGCCGGGTGCGCCACGGGCAGACCAGCAGCACCCCGTCGACCACCGCGGTGAAGGCGTCCCCGCTCTCGTGGGCCGGCACCCCCACCACCGGGACCCGCACCAAGTCCGACAGCGACCGGCGCAGTTCGTCCTGGGCGGTGGGGGTCGCCCCGCGCCGGGCGTAGTCGGCCCAGTGCGTGCGCTCCGGCTCGGCGAAGGCCGCCAGGGGCTCGTAGACGCGCAGGTAGGAGGCGTACGGGACGGTCGGCGCCGAGCGCGCCGACGGCAGCGGGAGATCGGAGGATTCGCTCACGCTCTCGTACTGCCCTTCCGCGGGGCAGGGTTCACCTCCGGGCGCCCGCGCGCCCTCGGACCACGGGAGTGTTTCGATCCTCGGACAGGTCACCTACGGGCGGCCCTCAGGTCTTACTCTGCTCCCAGCACGCCCTCCCCCACCCGCAGGGCGGGCGTCTTTCCGCCGCATCTCTTCCATGGGAGTCACCACCGTGACCGAAATGACCGACGGCGTCCTGCACACCCTGTTCCGTTCGGAGCAGGGTGGCCACGAGCAAGTCGTGCTGTGCCAGGACCGCGCCACCGGCCTGAAGGCCGTCATCGCCATCCACTCCACCGCCCTGGGCCCCGCCCTCGGCGGTACGCGCTTCCACGCGTACGCCTCCGACGAGGAGGCCGTCCTCGACGCGCTGAACCTCTCGCGCGGCATGTCGTACAAGAACGCCCTCGCCGGTCTCGATCTCGGCGGCGGCAAGGCCGTGATCATCGGCGACCCGGACGTCCTCAAGAGTGAGGAACTCCTCCAGGCCTACGGCCGGTTCGTGGAGTCCCTCGGCGGCCGCTACGTGACCGCCTGCGACGTCGGCACCTACGTGGCCGACATGGACGTCGTGGCCCGCGAGACCCGCTGGGCGACCGGACGCTCCCCCGAGAACGGCGGCGCCGGCGACTCCTCGGTCCTCACCGCCTTCGGTGTCTTCCAGGGCATGCGCGCCAGCGCCCAGCACCTGTGGGGCGACCCGACCCTGCGCGGCCGCAAGGTCGGCGTGGCCGGTGTCGGCAAGGTCGGCCACTACCTGGTCGAGCACCTGCTGGAGGACGGCGCCGAGGTCGTCATCACGGACGTACGGGAAGAGTCCGTACGCCGGATCCTGGACAAGCACCCGGGCAAGGTCACCGCGGTGGCCGACACGGACGCGCTGATCCGCGTCGAGGGCCTGGACATCTACGCCCCCTGCGCGCTCGGCGGCGCCCTGAACGACGAGACCGTCCCGGCGCTCACCGCGACGATCGTCTGCGGCGCGGCGAACAACCAGCTCGCCCACCCGGGCATCGAGAAGGACCTCTCGGACCGCGGGATCCTCTACGCGCCCGACTACGTGGTCAACGCGGGCGGTGTCATCCAGGTCGCCGACGAGCTGCGCGGCTTCGACTTCGACCGCTGCAAGGCCAAGGCCACGAAGATCTTCGACACCACGCTGGAGATCTTTGCTCGCGCGAAGGCCGATGGCATTCCGCCCGCCGCCGCGGCCGACCGGATCGCCGAGCAGCGGATGGCCGACGGCCGCGCCGCGCGCGCGGTCTAGGCACTTCCGGGGCTCCCGGGTGCGCCCGCCGGGGTGCGGCGAGACGGAACTCACTGCACTTCGGCGGGTCGCCCGCCAGGAAAAGGTTAAAATCGCAGCTGACCAGCGAGGACGGGGCGCCTTGTTGGTTCTGCACCGGGGCGCGTCATGCGGGCGGCGTACCGTATGGCCGCGGAAGCAGGTACCGTTAAACCCCTACGGACGGTCTCTCCACGGAGAGCCCGCTCCGAACCATGAACGCGTGTCAGACTCTGGGGCCGTCGAGCCCCGTCACCGAGGGGGTCGAGCCATGGGGCGCGGCCGGGCAAAGGCCAAGCAGACGAAGGTCGCCCGCCAGCTGAAGTACAGCAGCGGCGGGACTGACCTCTCGCGTCTGGCCAACGAGCTGGGCGCATCGACCGTAGAACCGCTGCCTGTCAGCGAGCCGGTCGAGGTAGACGACGACGAACTGGACGAGGACGACCCGTACGCTCGGTACGCGGACCTCTACAACAGGGACGACGACGACGAGGACGAGGAGTCCGGGCCGTCGTCACAGCGTCGCGGCGCTTGACGCCCTGAGGCGTCTGCACGACAGACAAAGACTGAAACCCGGTCCAGGGCATCGCCCCGGGCCGGGTTTCAGTGCTGCTCAGCTCGCGTAGGAACCGGTCATGGTCGCGCCCTCGGTGTGGTCACCGCGGTCCAGGATCTCGCCCGCGACCCACGCGTCGACACCCCGGTCGGCCAGCGCGGTCAGCGCCACGTCCACCGACTCCTGCGGAACGACGGCCATCATGCCGACGCCCATGTTCAGGGTCTTCTCCAGCTCCAGCTGCTCCACCTGACCGGCCTTGCCGACCAGGTCGAAGATGGCGCCGGGGGCCCAGGTCGAACGGTCGACCGTGGCGTGCAGGTGGTCCGGGATCACCCGGGCCAGGTTCGCCGCGAGGCCACCGCCGGTGATGTGCGAGTAGGCGTGCACCTCGGCCGTCCGGGTGAGGGCCATGCAGTCCAGCGAGTAGATCTTCGTGGGCTCCAGGAGCTCCTCGCCGAGGGTGCGGCCGAGCTCCTCCACGTGGCTCTCCAGCGACATCTTGGCGCGCTCGAAGAGGACGTGACGGACCAGCGAGTACCCGTTCGAGTGAAGGCCGGACGAAGCCATCGCGATGACGGCGTCCCCCGTACGGATGCGATCCGCGCCGAGCAGGCGGTCGTACTCGACGACACCCGTTCCGGCACCGGCCACGTCGAAGTCGTCCGGCCCCAGCAGGCCGGGGTGCTCGGCGGTCTCGCCGCCCACCAGGGCGCAGCCGGCGAGGACACAGCCCTCGGCGATGCCCTTGACGATCGCCGCGACACGCTCGGGGTGCACCTTGCCGACGCAGATGTAGTCGGTCATGAAGAGCGGCTCGGCGCCGCAGACGACGATGTCGTCCATGACCATCGCCACCAGGTCGTGGCCGATGGTGTCGTACACGCCGAGCTGGCGGGCGATGTCCACCTTGGTGCCGACGCCGTCGGTGGCCGAGGCGAGCAGCGGGCGCTCGTAGCGCTTGAGGGCGGAGGCGTCGAAGAGGCCGGCGAAGCCGCCGAGGCCACCGAGGACCTCGGGGCGCTGCGTCTTCTTCACCCACTCCTTCATCAGCTCGACGGCGCGGTCGCCCGCTTCGATGTCCACGCCTGCGGCTGCGTAGCTGGCACCGGTGGTCTTCTCTGTCATGACAGGAGAGAGCTTTCGTGTCGTTACTGCGTGTGGTGCCGGGCCCTGGGAGAAGCCTCAAAGACAGGGCCCGGCGCAGGTTGAGCCAGGGCTACGGGCGACGGAGCGCGTCGGCGGCGTCCGTGCCGCCGGCCAGCTCGGTCTCCAGGAGCTGCTTGCCCAGGAGCTGCGGGTCGGGCAGCTCCATCGGGTACTCGCCGTCGAAGCAGGCACGGCAGAGGTTGGGCTTCTGGATGGTCGTCGCCTCGATCATCGCGTCGAGCGAGATGTAGGAGAGCGAGTCCGCGCCCATGGAGGTGGCGATCTCGTCGACCGTCATCCCGTTGGCGATCAGCTCGGCCCGGGTGGCGAAGTCGATGCCGAAGAAGCACGGCCACTTCACCGGCGGCGAGGAGATCCGGATGTGGACCTCGGCCGCGCCGGCCTCGCGGAGCATCTTGACCAGGGCGCGCTGGGTGTTGCCGCGGACGATCGAGTCGTCGACGACCACCAGGCGCTTGCCCCGGATGACTTCCTTGAGGGGGTTGAGCTTGAGGCGGATGCCGAGCTGGCGGATCGTCTGCGAGGGCTGGATGAAGGTCCGGCCCACGTAGGCGTTCTTGACCAGGCCGGATCCGTACGGGATCCCGCTGGCCTCGGCGTATCCGACCGCGGCGGGCGTGCCGGATTCCGGCGTCGCTATCACCAGGTCGGCGTCGACCGGGGCTTCCTTGGCCAGGCGTCGGCCCATCTCGACACGCGAGAGGTAGACGTTCCGGCCGGCGATGTCGGTGTCCGGGCGCGCCAGGTAGACGTACTCGAAGACACAGCCCTTGGGCTTCGCTTCCGCGAATCGCGAGGTACGAAGGCCGTTCTCGTCGATCGCGATGAGCTCGCCCGGCTCGACCTCGCGGACGAAGCTGGCGCCGCAGATGTCGAGGGCGGCGGTCTCGCTCGCGACCACCCAGCCGCGCTCCAGGCGGCCGAGGACCAGCGGGCGGATGCCCTGCGGGTCACGGGCGGTGTAGAGGGTGCCCTCGTCCATGAAGACGAGGGAGAAGGCGCCCTTGACCTGAGGCAGGACCTTGGCGGCCGACTCCTCGATGGTCAGGGGCTTGCCCTCGTCGTCGGTCTGACCGGCGAGCAGGGCGGTGACCAGGTCGGTGTCGTTCGTGGCCGCCACCTGGGTGGCACGGCCGTCCTGACGGGGGAGGTCGGCGACCATCTCGGCAAGCTCGGCGGTGTTCACCAGGTTGCCGTTGTGACCCAGGGCAATGGAGCCGTGGGCGGTCGCACGGAAGGTCGGCTGGGCGTTCTCCCAGACGGAGGCCCCGGTGGTCGAATAGCGGGCGTGACCGACCGCGATATGACCTTGGAGCGAGCCGAGAGAGGTTTCGTCGAAGACTTGGGAAACGAGGCCCATGTCCTTGAAGACGAGGATCTGGGAACCGTTGCTCACAGCGATTCCCGCGGACTCTTGTCCGCGGTGCTGCAGTGCATACAGTCCGAAGTAGGTGAGCTTGGCGACCTCTTCACCCGGAGCCCAGACACCGAAGACGCCGCAAGCGTCCTGGGGGCCCTTTTCGCCGGGGAGCAGGTCGTGGTTGAGTCGTCCATCACCACGAGGCACGCTTCCGAGTGTAGGCGAGATCGACCACTGGTCCGAATTGGGGACGGCCGGGAAATGTCACAGCACAGAGGGTGACCGATCCATTCCGTCTCGGTATCCGGAATGCCCTTGTTGACAGCCACATGGGCATTCGTACAGGCTCTCGCCCCATGCAGCCTCTCGGTGACCGGACAGTCACCCTCGTCGAGCGCCGACACGTGGACCTCGTCCGTGTCGCGAGCGCCATCTGTCGCTGTTCTGCGTAGTCACACGCCGCTTTTCGTTCTTTTCCTTCCTGCTCCCCGTCCGAGCCCGCCCTGCCGTGCCGCGCGCCGTCCCGCGCCGCCCGGGGCGGGCCGGCGGGCCATGCCTCGGAGTACCTGTGACCTCGTACGAACCCCACCTGTCCCGGCGCGCCTTCGGCGGTGCGGTCGGCGTGAGCGCGGCCGCCGCCGCGCTGGGGACGGCCGCCTCCCCGGCCGCCGCCGCCCCGACCCCCGGGGACGGGCCGAACGCGCCGCGGGAGACGGAGTTCCGGGCCGCGCGGCCCCGGCCGTCCCGCCGGCCGAACATCCTGTTCATCCTCGGCGACGACCTGGGCTGGGCCGACCTCTCCTCGTACGGCTCCCCGCACATCAAGACCCCGAACCTGGATCACCTCGCCCGCCAGGGCGTCCGGTTCACCGACGCCTACGCGGGCTCCGCGACCTGCTCACCGACCCGGTTCAGCCTCTACACCGGGCGCTACCCGGGCCGCACCGAGGGCGGACTGGCCGAGCCGATCGCGGACCGGTCCGTGGGCCTGGACCCCACCCACCCCACGCTGGCCTCGCTGCTGAAGGCCTCCGGGTACGCGACCGCGCTGATCGGCAAGTGGCACGCCGGATACCTGCCGGACCACAGCCCCACGAAGTCCGGCTGGGACGAGTTCTTCGGCAACTTCGGCGGGGCCCTGGAGTACTACTCCAAGCTGGGCCTGGGCGGCGAGTACGACCTCTACGAGGGCGACGCCACGTACCAGGACCTGCGCTACTACACGCGGATCATCACCGAACGGGCGAGCGAGTACGTCTCCCGCGACCACCACGGCAAGCCGTGGCTGCTGAACCTCAACTTCACCACCCCGCACTGGCCGTGGATCGCCGACGGGGACACGGAGCAGAGCGCCGAGATCGTCCGGCGGATCGAGGCGGGCGACGGGCGCGCCCTGTGGCACCAGGACGGCGGCTCGGTCGACAAGTACCGGGAGATGGTCGAGGACCTCGACCGTTCGATCGGCAAGGTGCTGGCGGCGCTGAAGCGTTCCGGCCGGGAGGAGGACACCCTCGTGGTCTTCTCCAGCGACAACGGCGGCGAGCGGTTCTCGTACAACTGGCCGCTGTCCGGCAACAAGGCCTCCCTCCAGGAGGGCGGCATCCGGGTGCCGAACATCGCGCGCTGGCCCGCCCGCTTGGACGGCGGCCAGGTCAGCCACGTCCCGGTGTTCAGCCCGGACTGGACGGCGACGCTGCTGGAGGTCGCCGGGGCGCGCCCGCACCCCGCCTACCCGCTGGACGGGGCGAGCCTGGCCGGCTACCTGCTGCGCCGCGAGAAGGTCGCCGAGCGGGACCTGTTCTGGCGGGTCCGGGGCGAGCGGGCGCTGCGCCGCGGGGACTGGAAGTACTACCGCGGCAAGGCGGGCAGGGACCAGCTGTTCCACCTCGCCGGGGACGTCCGCGAACAGGCCGACAGGGCCGCCGCGGAACCGGACCGGCTGGCGCGGCTGCGGGCGGCCTGGGAGCGGGTGGACGCCGGGCTCCTGCCGTACCCGGCCTGACCGCGGTCGCGCTCACTCGGCGGCCGAGGCCGCCTTCGCGGTCAGGCCCTTGCCGTCGGGCGCCGTGAGGCCGAGGGTCCGGCCCTCGACCTTCGCGGTGAGCGGGCCGCTGCCGAACAGCGCCGTCAGCGTCCGCTCGACCTCGCCCGCCGGCCCCTCGCAGGCCATCCGGGTCGAGGTCAACGGCCCGAAGGTGACCGTGGAGCCCTCCACGGTGGCCTGGGCGCTGAACCGGTTGCAGCCGAGGGTGCCGCTCACGGCGAGGTCCGGGGCGATGGTGAACCGCGCCTTCCCGGCCGCCTCGGCGGGCAGGGAAGCCGCGGTCCCACCGCTGACCAGGGATTCCACGGTCCACTCGGTCGTGGTGAGCGGGGCGTCGGTGGGCGCGGGCGCCGAGGTCATGGCGATGGTGCTCCCGTCGGCGGTCTTCAGGGTGAGCCGGTCGGGTCCCCGGTCGATCGTCAACTTGCCCCGGAACAGCTTGGCGAAGGCCGTCTCGAACTCCATGTCCGCGCAGGCCATGGTGGTCGAGGCGCCGGGCGTGACGGTCACCGAGGAGGTCCCGGCGAAGGCCGCCACCGCCGTGAAGCCGTTGCAGCCGTAGTTGCCCTTGACCTGGTTCGGGCCGATGTCGAGGTGGGCGCTGTCGGGCGCGTGCAGGGTGCGGCCGCCCGTGGTCAGGGACTCGACGGCCCAGGAACCCTGGGGATCGGGCAGCCGGGCTCCGTGGCCGGCCTCGCCCTGGCCGCAGCCGGCCAGGGCGAGCGCGAGGACGACGGTCAGGCTCGCGGCGGCGGGGACGTGCCGGAAGGTAGGCATGTCCCTGGGACGGACCGGGCGCCGCAGTGGTTCCACCATGGTCGTTCCCCTCAGCTCATCAGCGGCAGCAGCGCCGACAGATCGGCCCGCTCGCCGCTGGCCCGTACGTGCGCCTCGTCCAGGGCCGCGGCCCACTCCGTACGGCCGGTCGCGAGCCGGATCCAGGTCAGCGGGTCGGTCTCCACGACGTTCGGCGGGGTGCCGCGGGCGTGCCGCGGGCCCTCGATGCACTGGACCACCGCGAACGGCGGGACGCGGACCTCGACCGAACCGCCCGGCGCCTTGAGGGCGAGGGCGTCGGCGAGCAGCCGGGTGCACGCGGCCAGCGCCTGCCGGTCGATCGGGATGTCCAGTCCGGCGGCCCGGTTCAGGTCGTCGGTGTGGACCACCAGTTCCACGGTCCGGGTGACCAGGAAGTCGGCCAGGGTCATGTCCCCGATCCACAGGTCCAGCACGCGGTCGCCCGAGTGCGCGTCGAGCGCCTGCGCCATCCGGGCGGCCGCCCGGTCGTACAGCTCGGGCAGCGGGGCCCCGGTCAGGGTCTCCCTGGCGGCCTCTGAGATCTTCCCGGCGAGGGAGGCCGTGGCGAAGGGCCACTCGACCGCCGGCAGCTCGGCGACGGCGGCCGGCGGCCGGGCCAGCCCCCCGGCCAGCGAATCGGCGATCCAGGCGATGTGCCCGGCGAGTTCGGCGACGCTCCACTCACCGAGCCCGCTGGGACGTGCCAGCTGCTCGGGCCCCAACTCACCGACAGCCCGGCAGACATGCGCGAACTGCGTGGTGACGGCCGTGCGGATGCGGGCGGGGTCGTAGGTACGCGGCTTCTTCCCTCGGGGCGGCATGCCCCGACCCTACTCGGGGGCCGGCGGCACCGGCCGGTGCGGCCGCGCCGCTGCGCGGTGTCGGTGGCGTGGACGGTGGGGTGGGCGGCGAACCCTCCCGGGGGGTGACGACCGAGAAAGACCGAGCCCCCGTCCGGAGGACCGGACGGGGGCTCGGCTCGGGACGGATCAGGCCAGCAGGGCCGGGATCGTCGTCTCGTGGGCCTCGCGGAGCTCGGCCAGGGGGAGGGTGAACTCGCCCTGGATCTCGATCTCCTCGCCGTCCACGACACCGATGCGGGTGACCGGCAGGCCACGCGCACCGCACATGTCGGTGAACCGGAGCTCCTCGCTGCGCGGGACGGCCACGACGGCGCGGCCCGCGGACTCGGAGAACAGGAAGGTGAAGGCGTCCAGGCCCTCGGGCACCACGATCCGGGCACCGTTGCCGCCGCGCAGGCAGGACTCGGTGAGCGCCTGGATCACGCCGCCGTCGGACAGGTCGTGCGCGGCGTCGATCATGCCGTCGCGCGAGGCGGAGATGAGGATCTCGGCGAGCAGCTTCTCGCGACCCAGGTCGACCTTCGGCGGCATGCCGCCGAGGTGGTCGTGGACCACCTGGGACCAGGCCGAACCGCCGAACTCCTCGGCCGTGTCGCCCAGCAGGTACAGCAGCTGGCCGGCCTCCGAGAACGCCATCGGCGTACGGCGGTTGACGTCGTCGATCACACCGAGGACCGCCACGACCGGGGTCGGGTGGATCGCGATGTCACCGGTCTGGTTGTAGAGCGAGACGTTGCCGCCGGTCACCGGGGTGCCCAGCTCCAGGCAGCCGTCCGCCAGACCGCGGCAGGCCTCGGCGAACTGCCACATGACGTCCGGGTCCTCGGGGGAACCGAAGTTCAGGCAGTCGGAGATGGCCAGCGGCTTGGCGCCGGTCGCCGCCACGTTGCGGTACGACTCCGCCAGCGCCAGCTGCGCGCCCGTGTACGGGTCGAGCTTGGCGAAGCGGCCGTTGCCATCGGTGGCCATGGCCACGCCGAGGTTGGACTCCTCGTCGATGCGGACCATGCCCGCGTCCTCGGGCTGCGAGAGGACGGTGTTGCCCTGGACGAAGCGGTCGTACTGGTCGGTGACCCACGACTTCGACGCCTGGTTCGGGGAGGAGACCAGCGCCAGGACCTGCGCGCGCAGCTCCTCGGAGGTCTGCGGGCGCGGCAGCTTGCCGGCGTCGTCCGCCTGGAGCGCGTCCTGCCAGGAGGGGCGCGCGTAGGGGCGGTTGTAGACGGGGCCCTCGTGGGCGACGGTGCCCGGGGGCACGTCCACGATCTGCTCGCCGTGCCAGAAGATCTCCAGGCGCTCGCCCTCGGTCACCTCACCGATGACGGTGGCGATGACGTCCCACTTCTCGCAGATCTCCATGAAGCGGTCGACGTGCTGCGGCTCGACGATCGCGCACATGCGCTCCTGCGACTCGCTCATGAGGATTTCCTCGGGCGAGAGCGTCGCGTCGCGCAGCGGCACGGTGTCCAGCTCGACCCGCATGCCGCCGGAACCGGCGGAGGCGAGCTCGGAGGTGGCGCAGGAGAGCCCGGCGCCGCCGAGGTCCTGGATGCCCGCGACCAGCTTCTCCTTGAAGATCTCCAGGGTGCACTCGATGAGGAGCTTCTCCTGGAAGGGGTCGCCGACCTGCACCGCGGGGCGCTTGGTGGGCTTGGTGTCGTCGAAGGTCTCGGACGCCAGGACCGAGACGCCGCCGATGCCGTCGCCGCCCGTGCGGGCGCCGTAGAGGATGACCTTGTTGCCGGGGCCGGAGGCCTGGGCGAGGTGGATGTCCTCGTGCTTCATCACGCCGATGCAGCCGGCGTTGACCAGCGGGTTGCCCTGGTAGCAGGCGTCGAAGACGACCTCACCGCCGATGTTGGGCAGGCCCAGGCAGTTGCCGTAGCCGCCGATGCCCGCGACGACGCCGGGCAGGACGCGCCGGGTGTCGGGGTGGTCGGCGGCGCCGAAGCGCAGCGGGTCCACGACCGCGACCGGGCGGGCGCCCATCGCGAGGATGTCGCGGACGATGCCGCCGATGCCGGTGGCCGCGCCCTGGTAGGGCTCGATGTACGACGGGTGGTTGTGCGACTCGACCTTGAAGGTGACCGCGTAACCCTGGCCGACGTCGACGACGCCGGCGTTCTCGCCGATGCCGACGAGCATGGCGTCGTTCTGGGGGGCCTTCTCGCCGAACTGCTTCAGGTGGACCTTGCTGCTCTTGTACGAGCAGTGCTCGGACCACATGACCGAGTACATGGCGAGCTCGGCGCCCGTGGGGCGGCGGCCGAGGATCTCCCGGATCCGGGCGTACTCGTCCTCCTTGAGGCCGAGTTCCTTCCAGGGCTGGGAGGCGTCCGGGGTTTCGGTGGCGTTCTTGACGGTGTCGAGGCTCATGCGCTGACCAGCTTCTTCAGGACCGAGGTGAAGAACGGGAGGCCGTCGGTGCGGCCCGTCCCGATCAGCGGCTCGACCGCGTGCTCGGGGTGCGGCATGAGGCCGACGACGTTGCCCGCGGCGTTGGTGATGCCGGCGATGTCGCGCAGCGAACCGTTCGGGTTGCCGTCCAGGTAGCGGAAGGCCACTCGACCTTCGGCCTCCAGTTCGTCGAGCGTGCGCTCGTCGGCGGTGTAGCGGCCGTCCATGTTCTTGAGCGGTACGGAGATCTCCTGGCCGGCGGTGTAGTCGCCGGTCCACGCGGTCTCCGCGTTCTCCACCCGCAGCTTCTGGTCGCGGCAGATGAAGTGCAGGTGGTTGTTCCGGAGCATCGCCCCCGGCAGCAGGTGGGCCTCGGTGAGGACCTGGAAGCCGTTGCAGATGCCCAGGACGGGCATGCCGCCCTTGGCCTGCTCGATGATGGTCTCCATCACCGGCGAGAAGCGGGAGATGGCTCCGGCGCGCAGGTAGTCCCCGTAGGAGAAGCCGCCCGCGAGGACGACCGCGTCGACCTGGTGCAGGTCCTTGTCGCGGTGCCACAGCGAGACCGGCTCGGCCCCCGCGAGGCGGACGGCGCGCAGCGAGTCACGGTCGTCGAGCGTTCCGGGGAACGTGACGACTCCGATGCGAGTGGTCACCGTCAGGCCTCGACCTTCACGGTGAAGTCTTCGATGACGGTGTTGGCGAGGAACGTTTCGGCCATCTTGTGGATGCGGTCGAGGGCGGCCTGGTCGACCGGTCCCTCCACCTCGAGCTCGAAGCGCTTCCCCTGGCGGACGTCGGCGATCCCCTCGAAGCCCAGGCGCGGCAGTGCACGCTGCACCGCCTGGCCCTGGGGGTCGAGGATCTCCGGCTTGAGCATGACGTCGACTACGACGCGTGCCATCGGGCACTCCCGTGTGTGGTTGGTGCGAAGGCGGTTCCATCAGCGTACCCGGCTGAAATTTCTACGCGGGTAGATATCCCGGGGCCTTGATCACCACGTCGTTTCGGCTTCACCAACGCTTCGCAAAATCCGCCGGAAAACCACGCGCCCGGCATTGCGGCGGGACACGCGGAGAGAATTAACTGGGCTTCGCAATGCAATGGGAATCGAGGTACAAAGGAATCACTCCGGATTCCGGATGAAAGTTGCATTGCCCCGAAACATCCACACAGGCGACATCACCGCACGTCAGCAGGTGGCGACGTCGCACGAAGGGACCGATATCCGTGGCGCAGCGCGTAGTGGTCACGCTCTCCGACGACATCGATGGCGGAGAAGCGGCGGAGACGGTCGTGTTCGCTCTGGACGGAAAGTCCTACGAGATCGACCTCAATGTGGCGAACGCAAAGAAACTGCGGAAGGGGCTGGCCCCCTTCGTCGCCGCCGGCCGTCGCCAGTCACGCTCGGGGAAGGTCTTCAAGCACACCGCCGTCGCCCCCGACCCGGCGGTCGTCCGCGCCTGGGCCCGCTCGAACCAGTTCGAGGTGCCGCCGCGCGGCCGCATCCCGAAGAAGATCTACGAGGCCTACAACGCGGCCCACTGAGGGTCGATTTGCCATCCACCCCCATCTGTCGGCTAGTGTGTGGATCACGCCGAGGGGCCAGACCGCAGGTCAAAGCCTCCGAGGTCGTGCGGGTGTAGTTCAGTAGCAGAACATCCCTCTTCCAGAGGGAAGGCGCAGTGTGCGATCCCTGTCACCCGCTCTGCATCACTTCCGGACCACTGTCGTGGATCGGGTAGAGTGATGCACGCATCGCCTCCGGGCAATGCAGCACTTGCGGACGTAGCTCAGTTGGTAGAGCACCACCTTGCCAAGGTGGATGTCGCGCGTTCGAGTCGCGTCGTCCGCTCTGTATGAAGAAGGCCCCGATCATTGCGATCGGGGCCTTCTTCGTGTTCCCCGGAGCCGGATCCGGATCCGGATCCGGCTCCGACTCCGACTCCGATTCCGACGTCGACACGATGTGCCCGGCCCTGACAAATGTCATCGGGGGCGGTGACAGCGCGCACTGCCGACCCGGCACCGGCGCCGCGAACCTTGGATCATGACTGACACCGTGATCGAAGCCGAGGGCCTGCGCCGCGCCTACACAGGAGGGTTCGAGGCCGTTCGGGGCGTCTCCCTCTCCGTGGCCCGGGGCGAGATCTTCGCGCTGCTCGGCACCAACGGCGCGGGCAAGACCTCCACCGTCGAACTGCTGGAGGGACTGGCCGCGCCGAGCGAGGGCCGGGTGCGCGTCTTCGGTCTCGATCCTTACGCGCGGCGGGCCGAGGTCCGCCCACGCACCGGCGTCATGCTCCAGGAGGGCGGTTTCCCCTCCGACCTGACGGTGACCGAGACCGTCCGGATGTGGGGCGGGGTCACCAGCGGCGCCCGCCCCGTGGCGGAGGTGCTGGAACTGGTCGGCCTGGCCGCGCGGTCCTCCGTACGCGTCAAGCAGCTGTCCGGCGGCGAACGGCGGCGCCTCGACCTGGCGCTGGCCCTGCTCGGCCGGCCCGAGGTGCTCTTCCTGGACGAGCCGACCACCGGCATGGACCCGGAGGGGCGCCGGGACACCTGGGCGCTCGTCCGGGAGCTGCGCGACCAGGGCACCACGGTGCTGCTGACCACGCACTACCTGGAGGAGGCCGAGGAACTCGCGGACCGCCTCGCCATCCTCCACGAGGGGGAACTCGTCCTCTCCGGCACCCCGGCCGAGGTGACCGCCACCCGGCCGGCCCGGATCCGCTTCACCCTGCCGGCCGAGGTGCCGGCGGCCCGGCTGCCGCTCGCGCTACGCGCGGCGGCCTACGGGCGGCGCGTGGAGATCCGTACCGAACACCTCCAGGCCGACCTGGCCGAACTGCTGGACTGGGCCCGGGAGCACGGCGTGGAACTGATCGGGCTCGACGCCCGGTCCGCCTCCCTGGAGGAGGCCTTCCTGGAGATCGCGGAGAACCGCCGCACCGCCGGCGGCCGCACCGAGGACACCGAGGACACGAAGGCGGGGACCCGATGAACACGCTCACCCTGAACCCGGGCCGGATCACCGCGCTCGGCCGCTCGGAGCTCACCCTGCTGGTGCGCAACCGGGCGGCGCTCACCCTGGCCGTCCTGATGCCCCTGCTGATGGTCTTCATCCTGCGCTCCTCGCTGAGCGGGGCCGACGGCGCCGAGGCCGTGGGCGA
This sequence comes from Streptomyces sp. NPDC048331, assembly GCF_043201215.1. Taxonomy (NCBI): domain Bacteria; kingdom Bacillati; phylum Actinomycetota; class Actinomycetes; order Kitasatosporales; family Streptomycetaceae; genus Streptomyces; species Streptomyces sp. NPDC048331. Next base: position 54,107 of record NZ_JBICYT010000007.1, read on the forward strand.
GGCCACCCTGACCGGCGGGATCGGCATGGTGCTGATCCTCGTCGTCCACATGAACCTGGTCTCCGCCTACGTCGCCCGGCGCGAGGAGCTCGTCCTCAAGCGGCTGCGTACCGGCGAGGCGACCGACCTGGAGATCCTCGCCGGCACCGCGCTGCCGGCCGCCGTCCTGGCCTTCGCGCAGATCACCGTCCTCACCGTGGCCGGGGCGGCCGTGCTGGACGCGCGCATGCCGCGGAATCCGCTGCTGCTCGTGGTGGCCGTGCTGGCGGGCATCGTGCTGCTGGCCGGGATGTCCGCGCTGACCAGCTCGTTCACCCGCACCGTGGAGACCGCGGGCCTCACCACGCTGCCGCTGTTCCTGGCGACCGTGCTCGGCTCCGGGCTGTTCGCCCCGACCGACTCGCTGCCGGACCTGGCGGCGTCGCTGTGCGAACTGCTGCCGCTGAGCGGGGTGATGGACCTCGTGCGGGCCGGGTGGAGCGGCGGTTCGGCGGGCGGGGACCTGCTGGGCGCGGGGCTGAACACATTGGCCTGGATCGTGATCACCGTGTTTTCTGTTCGGAGGTGGTTCCGCTGGGAACCGCGCCGGTAGTGCGAGTCGGGGGACGGGAACCGTGTCGAAGATGACGGGATGGTGGAAGAACCGCAGCAGTGCGGGGAAGGTCGAGCTCTACACGCGGGGGTCGTTCCATCTCTTCGTCCTCCTGGAGATCGTGTCCTTCGGGCTGATGCCCGTGGCCGCCACCGTCCCCGGCAGCCGGCCCTCGGTCCTGCTGCCCCTCGCGCTGCTGCTCATGGTGTGCGGCCACGCGGTGCTGTGCGGGGTGCTCAACTCCCGGGCACTGCACTGGGTGGTGGGCCGGCGTGAACGCCCCACCCGGCTCGCGGTGGCGTCGACCGTGGCGACGGCCGTGTGCACCCTGGCCGTGCTCGGCCTCCGGGCGACCGGGCACATCTCCGAAGAGGCGGTGGCGCCGACGCTGGTGGCGGGGCTGACCTGGTTCGCCTCCGGATCGCTGGTGCTGTGCCTGCGGTCGGTCAAGAGGATGCTGTTCATCCCCCCGACGGCAGCGGTCATGACGGGGCTGGCCGTACTCGCCCTGGGCACGCCGGCCGCCACGGCGCTGGGGTACTGCGTGGGCGTCCTGCTGGGCAGCCTGTTCTTCGGCGCCACCTGCGGTTTCTCGGCGTGGCTGCTGAGGACGGTCTACGAGCTGGACCACTCGCGCGAGGTGCAGGCGCGCCTCGCGGTGGCGGAGGAACGGCTGCGGTTCGGCCGTGACCTGCACGACGTGATGGGCCGCAACCTGGCGGTGATCGCGCTCAAGAGCGAGCTGGCGATACAGCTGGCCCGGCGCGAACGACCGGAGGCGGTGGAGCAGATGATCGAGGTGCAGCGGATCGCCCAGGAGTCCCAGCGGGAGGTACGGGACGTGGTGCGGGGCTACCGGGAGGCGGACCTCTCGGTGGAACTGGAGGGCGCGCGCGGGGTGCTCAGCGCCGCCGGCATGGACTGCCGCGTGGACGTCCTGGCCGGGCGCGCCACGGAACTGCCCGCCGAGGTCCAGTCGGCCCTCGGCTGGGTGGTCCGCGAGGCGACGACGAACGTCCTGCGGCACGGGGACGCGCACCGCTGCCTGATCAGGCTGACCGCCGCGGAGACGGGCTCCGTGACCCTGGTGGTGGAGAACGACGGGGCTCCCGAGACCCCGACCGGACCGCCCGGATCGGGGCTGGCCGGGCTGCGGGAACGGCTCGCGGCCCTGGACGGGACGTTGCAGGCGGGGCCGGTCGGCGACGGCCGGTTCCGGCTGCTGGCGCGGATCCCGGACCGACGACTGCAAGAACTGGAGGTGCGGGCGTGAGCCCCGTACGCGTACTGCTCGCCGACGACGAGCATCTGATCCGGGGCGCGTTGGCGGCGCTGCTCGCGCTGGAGGACGACCTGCTCGTCGTCGCGGAGGCGGCCTCGGGCCCCGAGGCACTGGCGATGGCGCGGGCCCACCGGCCGGACGTGGCGGTGCTGGACCTGCAGATGCCGGGGGCCGACGGTGTGAGTGTCGCCACAACCCTGCGGGTCGAACTGCCCGACTGCAAGACCATGATCGTGACCAGTCATGGGCGCCCCGGGCACCTGAAGCGGGCCCTGGCGGCGGGCGTGCGGGCCTTCGCCCCGAAGACCGTCTCGGCGCAGCGGCTGGCCGAACTGATCCGGACCGTGCACGCCGGAGGTCGCTACGTGGACCCGGAGTTGGCGGCCGACGCGATCAGCGCGGGGGACTCCCCGCTGACCGCGCGGGAGGCCGAGGTGCTCGAACTCGCGGCGGACGGGGCACCGATCGCCGAGATCGCGGAGCGGGCCTCGCTGTCGCAGGGGACGGTCCGGAACTACCTGTCCTCGGCGGCGACGAAGCTGGGTGCGGAGAACCGGCACACGGCAGTGCGTCTCGCACGCGAGCGAGGTTGGGTATAGTAGTTCTCGCGTTACGGCGCACCTGCGGACATAGCTCAGTTGGTAGAGCACCACCTTGCCAAGGTGGATGTCGCGCGTTCGAGTCGCGTTGTCCGCTCTGTGACGAAGAAGCCCCCCGGTCCTCGACCGGGGGGCTTCTCTCGTTCCTACGACCAGGACTGGCCGGTGAGGCGCTCGAAGGCCTCGATGTACTTGGCGCTGGTCCGGGCGACGACCTCGGCCGGGAGGGCCGGCGGCGGAAGCTCGCCGTCGCGGTCCCAGCCGGAGGCCGGGGAGGACAGCCAGTCGCGGACGTACTGCTTGTCGAAGGAGGGCTGCGAGCGGCCCGGCTCCCACTGGTCCGCCGGCCAGAAGCGGGAGGAGTCGGGGGTCAGCACCTCGTCGGCGGCGACCAGGGTGCCGTCCTTCGGGTCGAAACCGAACTCGAACTTGGTGTCGGCCAGGATGATCCCGCGCTCGCGGGCGATGTCCCGGGCACGGCTGTAGACGGCGAGGGTGGTCTGGCGCAGCAGCGCCGCCGTCTCGGCGCCGGCGGTGCGCGCGACCTCCTCGTAGGAGACGTTCTCGTCGTGCTCGCCGACGGCGGCCTTGGCGGCCGGGGTGAAGATCGGGGCGGGCAGCTCGGAGCCGTTCACGAGCCCCTCGGGGAGGGCGAGCCCGCAGACCGTGCGGGTCCGGTCGTACTCGACCAGGCCGGAGCCGGCGAGGTAGCCGCGGGCCACGCACTCCACCGGGACCATGTCGAGGTTGCGGCAGATCAGGGTGCGGCCGGCCCAGTCGGCGGGGGCGCCGGCGGGCAGGTCGGTGGAGATGACGTGGTTCGGGACGAGGTCCGCGAGCTGGTCGAACCACCACAGGGAGAGCTGGGTCAGGACGCGGCCCTTGTCCGGGATCTCGGTGGGCAGCACCCAGTCGAAGGCGGACATGCGGTCGCTGGCGACCATGACGAGACGGCCGTCCTCGTCACGGTAGAGGTCGCGCACCTTGCCGGTGTGGAGGTGGACGAGGCCCGGCACCTGAACCGGCTCGGGCTTTTCGACGAATCCGGACACGGGGTCTCCCTGTAGTTCTGTATGAAGCGCACCTCGATTCTCGCGCACCGGCGCCCCCCTCCGCGGACAGGGGTCCGCCCTGCGGGTCGGTCGTGGGCCAGGTCGCGGGCTCCGTCGCGGGTTCGGTCGCCGGTTCGGTCGCCGGTTCGGTCGCCGGTTCGGTCGCGGGTGCGGTTCGGTCGCGGGTTCAGTCGTGCTTGCAGATCCGGTCGAGGAGATTGGCCGTGGCCCGCTGCACCCGCTCGTCGACGTGGCCGGGGCGGTCGAGGGCCGGGGACCAGGCGAAGGTGCCGGAGGCGAAGACCAGGGCCCCGCTGGGTGCCCGGTAGAGAGAGGTCTCCTGGTGGCGGCGGTGGCCCTCGCCGTCGAGGTACGGGGAGTGCGCCAGCAGGATCCGGTCCTGGTGCTCGGGGAGCTGGGTGCGGGGGAAGTAGCGGTCGGCCTCACCCGCGACCAGGCCGGGCAGCTCGTCGTTCTCGCCCGCGCCGGTGGCGTCCCACAGCCAGTGCGTGGCGTTGCGCACGATCAGGGGCGCGGGCTCGGGGACCCGGCCCGCGTACTGGATGCCGAGGAGCTGCTGCTCGGGACGGTCGACCTCGCGCCACAGGCTGGGGCGGCCCGGGCCGCGCCGTTTTCGGCAGGTGAGGAGCCGGTCGTCGACCCCGGAGGGGGACGGGCCGAGCTCGACCTGCCAGTACATGGTGTTGGCGGAGAGGAAGACGAGCGAGGTGCCGTGCCGGCGGGCGCGTTCGACGGTGCGGCGCATGGGAGCCGACCAGTACTCGTCGTGGCCGGGGAAGACCAGGCCGCGGTAGCGGGTGGGGTCGACGCGACCGGCGTGCAGGTCGCGGGTGTCGGCGTAGGCGATGTCGTAGCCGTAGCGCTCGGCCCAGCGGATGAAGTCGTAGGCGTGGCCCACGTGCAGGGGCAGGCCCGCGCCCGCGTAGGGGCGGTCGAAGGACACGGTGACGGCGGCGTCCTGCTCGCCCAGCAGGCGGCCCTGCTCGTCCCAGGCGTGGTAGAGGCTGGCGCCGCTGCGGCCGTCCTCCGGATAGAGGTTGTAGGCCTGCCAGGTGATGTCGGGGAGCAGGAGCAGGAGGTCGGCGGGGTGATCGTCGCGGACCGTGAAGGGGATGTGGGAGCGGTAGCCGTCGGCGGTGGTGAGCACGGCGACGTACGCGCCGACGCTCCAGTACGAGGGGACCTGGAGTCGCCAGGAAAGCCACCAGTGGTGACAGGAGACGGTCCGGTCGGCGGCGAGCGGGGCCGGCTGCACGATGCCGGACAGCCGCGGGCTGGTGGTGATCTTGGAGGCCCCGTCGCCGCCGTAGTGGCCGATCCGGTAGACGTCGACGGAGAACTGCTGGGGCGGATCGACGGTGATGTGGAAGTCGATGGCCTCGCCGGGGGCCACCCCGCCGGTGGAGGCGAAGCCCTTGATCTGCCGGTGCACGTCGTCGGCGGTGCGGGGGCCGCCGTTGCCGCGGGCGCGGGGGATCTGGCCGGTGCCGGCGGCCGCGGCGGCCGGGTCCACGTACCAGGGCACGACGTGGCCGGTGTCGTCGAAGTAGAGCTCACTGCCCCGGAACCAGGGCAGGGGGCCCTGACCGAAGGGGTCGGACACCGCGTGCGCGAGCGCGCCTGACTCCCAACGTCGGATCTGGTCCGCACCCATGACCGCTCCCCTCCCTCGACCCCCCGAACGGGCGTACATCGCCTCCGTGCGCGGCTCCTGCACCGAGCCGAGGGGTGCCTTTCGGCACCCGCGCCGGAACAGTCGACCGCGACCGGTCCCAGCACATCACATAACGCACGCAGCCCGTCACTGTTCGTCGCGAATTGACGGGAACGGAACATCTACGTCCGGATGTCCGTACGAGTTGTAGCCCTCCCGGGGCGCCTCGGCCCGCCTCAGACCAGGCGGACCGGCTTCTCCGGGCGGACGCCCAGGGCCGAGAGCCAGTCGCGCAGCGGCTCCGGGTTCCCCTCCTCGACCAGGCACAGCACGCGCGGCGCCAGGTCGGAGCGGCGGTCGCCGCCCACCAGCAGGACCGGCCCGTCGAGCCAGTCCAGCCCGGGGGTGGCCCCGGCCGAGTCCACGGCCGCGCAGCACACCATCGCCGTGACGTGGTCGGCCAGCAGGTCCCGGCCGCTGCGCGGCGGCTGGAGCGGGAACAGCGGGACGGTGTCCGCGCCGCGTGCCTTCCCGGCCCCGGCGGCCGGTCCGGCCGCCCGCTCCTCGCGGGCCAGGTCACCGGTGATCCGGCCGGCCAGCGCCTCGCCGGCCGCGCCGTCGCCGCCGAGGTCCGTGAGGTAGCCCAGCACCCGCTCCAGGGTGGGCCCGGCGAACGCGTCCGTGGTGGGGGAGGGAGGGTCGGCGGCCGCCAACGTGGCGGGGCCGGCCGATCCGGTCGCCCCCGCTCCCGAGGAGCCCTGGGAGCCGGGCCGTGCGGCGGGGGACGCCGCGGGCGCCGATGCGGGGGACACGGGAGACGCGGGGGATCCGGGGGATCCGGGGGATCCGGGGGATGCCGGGGCGGAAGGGCTCGCGGGCAGTCCCGCCGGGACGGCGAGGGCGTCCAGCGCGGCGTGCAGGCGGGCCGCCTCCGTCCGCCACTTGCGGTCCACGACCTCCTCCGGATACGCCGACCAGTCCACCGGTGACCAGTCCGGCCCGGCCTCGGCCGGACCTCCGTGGAAGAGCCGCGCGGCCAGCAGCGAGGCCGCCTCGTCGATCAGCCCGGGCTGCTCCAGCAGGTCGCAGGCGGGGCGCTCGCCCAGCCGCGAGGTGAACCCCTCGGCCAGCCGGTCCCGTCGGGACAGCTCGGTCAGCGCGGAGACCACCCCGGCGTCGAGGTGCGCCGGCCAGCGGCCCATCCGCCACGCGGGCAGCGCGACCCGGGTCAGCAGCCGGTCCCAGCCCGCGTAGGCGAGGCCGACCTGCTCCTGGGCGACGATGCGCAGGCCGTAGTCCACACCCTGTGCACGCTCCGAGGCGGCCGCGGCCACCCCGCGCTCCATCTCGGCGGCGTCCGTCCGGCACAGTCGCAGCAGCAGCCGGGCCGGGGCGGCGATCCAGCCGAGACCGCGCCGACCGCCCACGTCCACGGCCGCGTCCAGGCCCCGTACGAAGCCGCGCGCGTCGGCTATGTCCGGGTGCGCCGACGGGCCCGTACCGGCGACGACGGGCGCGAGGACCGCCCGCAGCTCCGCGACCCGCATCCACCACAGGAAGGGCGAGCCGATCACCAGCACCGGGGCCGCGCCCGGCTCGGACTCCGGCCCGACGGGCCCGTGCCCCGCGCCGAGGACGCGGGCGGCGCCACGGCGGTGGGCCGCGTGACTGCGGTCCTCCAGCCAGCTGTCGCAGTCCGGCGTCAGGGCTATCGCGGAGGGCGGCGGCACGTCCATCCGGTCGGCCAGGTCCCGCACCAGCCGGTAGAGATCGGGCGCGGCGGCCTCCGAGAGCGGCACGGTCGGCGTCACGGCGGGGCTCGCCCGCAGCACCACCGCGGCGAAGGCGCCGCCGACGAGCAGCACGATCGCGGCGACCACGCACACGACGAGGGTCACCGTGGGCCAGGGATCACCGGCCAGCCGGCCCGTCGCCCGGGCGGCCACCAGGACCACCGCGAGGGCGGCGGGCAGCAGCGCGACGGCCGAGGCCCTGCTGCGCACGCGCAGCACGGCCAGAGCGCGGGAACGCGCGGACGGCACGCTCGCTTCCATGATCGAACCGGTTCCGGACACGGCCGGACCTCACCCCCTCTGCCCTGCGGCGACGTTGCTCACTCCCCCACTGTGACACCCGCCACTGACATCGCAATGCCGGTGGGCCAAGTGCCGGAATGCTTGGCATCGCACCCTAGTTGGGGCACGCGCGGGCGTCAGGCAGACCGGGTGACGATCACCCGATGGAATGGCTTTGGGTAAAGGTGGGTGCGTTCGAACGCGGCCGGATGCAGTCGCACGCGGACACGCCCGCGGGCCCGGGCGCACGAGGTGCGCACCAGGCCCGCGGGTCTGCGGAGCCGCTGCTCAGCGGCCCTGGGCCGCCTTGGCCGCGATGTCCGTACGGTGCTGCGAGCCGTCGAGACGGATGCGTGACACCGCCTTATACGCCTTCGCTCGTGCCTGCGCCAGGTCGGAACCGGTCGCCGTCACCGACAGCACGCGGCCGCCCGCACTGACCACCGTGTTGCCCTCGCGGCGGGTCCCGGCGTGCAGCACGTAGGCATCGGGCTCGTCCTCGGCGGCCACCTCGAGCAGGCCCTCGATCGGGTCGCCGGTGCGCGGGGTCTCCGGGTAGTTGTGGGAAGCGATGACCACCGTGACGGCGGCGTCGTCGCGCCAGACGAGCGGGGGCAGCGATTCCAGGGTGCCGTTGGCGGCGTTCAGCAGGACACCGGCCAGCGGGGTGCGCAGCCGGGCCAGCACGACCTGGGTCTCGGGATCGCCGAAGCGGGCGTTGAACTCGATGACCCGGGTACCGCGACCGGTGATCGCGAGGCCCGCGTAGAGCAGACCGGAGAAGGGGGTGCCGCGGCGGCGGAGCTCGTCGACGGTCGGCTGGAGGACCAGCTCCATGACCTCGTCGACCAGCTTGGGGTCGGCCCAGGGCAGCGGGGAGTACGCGCCCATGCCGCCGGTGTTGGGGCCCGCGTCGCCGTCCAGGGCGCGCTTGAAGTCCTGCGCCGGCTGGAGCGGGACCACGGTGACGCCGTCGGTGATGGCGAAGAGGGAGACCTCGGGGCCGTCGAGGTACTCCTCGATGACCACCCGGTCGCAGGCGAGCGCGTGCGCGCGGGCGACGGCCAGGTCGTCGGTGACCACGACGCCCTTGCCGGCGGCGAGGCCGTCGTCCTTGACGACGTACGGGGCGCCGAAGGCGTCGAGGGCCTCGTCCACCTCCTCGGGGGTGGTGCAGACGTAGCTGCGCGCGGTCGGGACCCCGGCCGCGGCCATCACGTCCTTCGCGAAGGCCTTGGAGCCTTCGAGCCGGGCCGCCTCGGCGGACGGGCCGAAGACGGGGATCCCGGCGGCGCGCACGGCGTCGGCGACGCCGGCGACCAGGGGGGCCTCCGGGCCGACGACGACCAGGTCGGCGGCGAGTTCGGTGGCGAGAGTCGCGACGGCAGCACCGTCTAGGGCGTCGACCTGACGCAGTGTGGCCACGTCGGCGATGCCGGCGTTGCCGGGAGCGCAGTACAGGGCGGACACGGCGGGGTCGAGGGACAGAGAGCGGCACAGGGCATGTTCGCGGGCGCCGCCGCCGATGACGAGGACCTTCACGCTGCTCAGCCTAGCCGGGACGGCGGGCTCGGCTTCGTGCGGCCACCCAATCAGGACCGGCTACTCATTCGTGTATTCCTCCACAACGGTGGCTCCGAGCTCGCGCACGATCAGGTCGTGTCCGGTCAGGGCGCTGTCGACGAGGTCGGGATCGTCCTCCTCGGCGAAGTCGTCCTCCGGGGCCACCGGCGGGGGCGCCTGCTGTACGGGGGGCTGCGGAGCGGGAGCCGAGTGCTGGGGCTGCTGCGGCTGCTGCGGCGTGTACTGCTGGGCGGGCGGGGCCTGCGGGGCGGCGGCCGGCGGCTGCTGCTGGGCCGGGGGCGGCGGGTTGTAGGCGGGGGCGGGAGCGGCCGGGGCCCCGTACGAGGAACCGTACGAGGCGGTCTGGACCGGAGCCGGGGAGCCGCCGCCGATGACGGCCTCGATCTTCCAGTTGACCTGGAACTGCTCGGCCAGGACCGCCTTGAGCACGTCCTCGCTGCCGCTGCTGGCGAAGTTGTCGCGGGCTCCGACATTGGGGAAGCCCAGCTGGAGGGTGGTCCCGTCGAAGCCGGTGACCTGGGCGTTCTGGCTGAGCAGGATCCAGGTGAAGCGGCGGCGGTTCTTGACGGCCTCCAGCACGCCGGGCCACATCGCCTGCACCTGCCCGGCTCCGGCGGCCATGCCGGGGGAAGGAGCCGCGGCGGCCGGGGCGGGGGTGGCGGCCGGGGCTGCGGGCGCGGCGGCGGGAGCCGGGGCCGACGCGGCCGCGGAGGGCCAGGCACCCGCGGCGGGAGCCGCGGTGGCCGGCGCGGGGGCGGCGGCTCCCGGCCAGGCACCGGGAGCACCGCTCCCGGGCTGCGCGGCGCCGGGCCAGGCTCCGGGGGCGGGAGCGGCCGGGGCCGGGACGGGCGCGGCGGCCGGCGCGGCGGGAGTGGCCGGAACCGGCTCGGGAGCCTGCACCGGAGCCGGAGCCTGGGCGTGGGCGGTCGCGGGAACGGCGGCGCGCGCGGCGGCCGCACCTCCACCGGGACCGGCGGGCGCCATGGCGTGCGCCTCGGGCCCGGGTACGTAGCCCATGGCGGGCGCGGCGGCCGGCGGCGCGGCGAAGGCCGCGGCGGCGGGCGGACCGCTGCGCTCCAGCCGGTCGAGCCGGGCCTGGAGGGACCGCTCGTCGTCGAAGGCGGCGGGCAGCAGCACCCGGGCGCAGATCAGCTCCAGCTGCAGCCGGGGCGAGGTCGCGCCGCGCATCTCGGTGAGCCCGGCGTTGACCAGATCGGCGGCGCGCGACAGCTCGGCGGCCCCGAACACGGACGCCTGGGCCTGCATCCGCTCCACGACGTCGGCGGGGGCGTCGATCAGCCCCTTCTCCCCGGCGTCCGGCACGGCGGCCAGGATCACCAGGTCGCGCAGCCGCTCCAGCAGGTCCGCGACGAACCGGCGCGGGTCGTTCCCGCCTTCGACGACCCGGTCGACGACCTCGAACGCGGCCGCCCCGTCCCCGGAGGCGAAGGCGTCCACGACGGAGTCGAGCAGCGAACCGTCGGTGTAGCCGAGCAGAGAGGTGGCCATGGCATACGTCACACCGTCGTCGGCGGCGCCGGCGAGCAGCTGGTCCATGACGGACATCGAGTCACGCACGGAACCGGCCCCGGCGCGCACGACCAGCGGCAGCACACCGTCCTCGACCTTGGCGCCCTCTCGCCCGCAGACCTCGCCCAGGTAGTCGCGCAGGGTGCCGGGCGGCACGAGCCGGAAGGGGTAGTGGTGCGTCCTGGACCGGATGGTCCCGATCACCTTCTCCGGCTCCGTGGTGGCGAAGATGAACTTGAGGTGCTCCGGCGGCTCCTCGACCACCTTCAGCAGGGCGTTGAAGCCCGCCGAGGTGACCATGTGGGCCTCGTCGATGATGTAGATCTTGTAGCGGCTGGACGCCGGCCCGAAGAAGGCCTTCTCGCGCAGGTCACGGGCGTCGTCGACACCACCGTGCGAAGCGGCGTCGATCTCGATGACGTCGATGGACCCCGGTCCGTTCCTGGCCAGGTCGCGACAGGACTGGCACTCCCCGCAGGGGGTGGGGGTGGGACCCTGCTCACAGTTGAGGCACCGGGCGAGGATGCGCGCGCTGGTCGTCTTTCCGCAGCCGCGCGGCCCGCTGAACAGGTACGCGTGATTGACCCGGTTGTTCCGCAGGGCCTGCATCAGCGGGGCAGTGACATGCTCCTGCCCGATGACCTCGGCGAACGACTCGGGGCGGTAGCGGCGGTACAGCGCAAGGGACGACACGTATACGAGGTTATCCGGGCCCACCGACATCAGCGGCCCGCCGCAGCCCCGAGGGCCGCCCTGGGCGGCGCCCGGAAACGCAAAGCGCCCCCCACGCACCCGCCAGAGCCCACTTACCCTTGCTGCCTTCCGGCCCTGGGGGAGTTCGGTGAGATAGCGCCACGTGAGGGGCTGGCCCCACCCTAGCGGATGGAAGCCCCCGGAATCGAGCCGGACCCTCACCCGCCCTCCGCTCGACGATCACGTTCGCGAGCACCCCTCAACGTCTTGTATTGTTTGCGGCGGAGGATTCGCCTAGTGGCCTAGGGCGCACGCTTGGAAAGCGTGTTGGGGGCAACCCCTCACGAGTTCGAATCTCGTATCCTCCGCCAGTGCCTCACCGGGCACGTTGTAGAAAGGCCCCGCTGCTTGCAGCGGGGCCTTTCTACGTTCGCCGGCCGATCCCCGGCGCCCGCGACATCATGGCCGGATGACGGACGAGGTGTTTCTGATACCCGCCCGGCCGACCGCCACGGCCGGGTTGCTCGCGGAGGCCGCCGCCCGCCGGGGGATGGCCGTCCGGGCCCTCGGCCCCGGCTTCGGCGAACTCGCCGGCCGGGCCGTGCACTGGTGCGGTGGTCCGCACGCCGCCGCGCGGGTGTCCGGGACCCTCGGGCTGGGGCTGTTGGAGCCGCCCGACCACTGGCTCACGCGGCTGCCCGAGCGGTTCACGGGCCGCCGGATCGAGCTGACCACCCTGGGCCGGGCGGCGCGGGAGCTGACCGGATCCGGGCGGCCGGCGTTCGTGAAGCCGCCGCGCGAGAAGTCCTTCCCGCCCGCCGTGTACGGGCCCGGCTCGCCGCTGCCGCGGTCCCTGCCCGCCGCCACCCCCGTACTGGTCTCGGAGGTGGTGGACTTCGCCGCCGAGTACCGGTTGTTCCTGCTCGACGGGGAGATCGCCGCCGGCAGCCGGTACGCCGTCCACGGCCGCCTGGACCCCGCCCCGCTCGACGAGGACGGGCGCGGGGCGGACGTACGCGGCTTCGCGGCCGCGCTGCTCGCCGCGACGGGCCCGGACCTGCCCAGCGCCGTCACCGTCGACGTCGGCCTCATCGGCGCGACGGGCCGGTTCGCCGTGGTCGAGGCCAACATGCCGTGGTTCTCGAACAGTTACGCCGCCCGGCCCGAGACCGTCCTGGACGTGGTGCTGCGCGCGGCCGGGCCGCTCCACCGCGTCCGCGCGGCCGACCTGCCGTTCGTGACCCCGTAGCGGCAGGCGGCATGGCAGGCGGCAGGCGCCACCCGGCACCACCCGGCACGCCTCAGCCGTTGAAGCCGAGGGCCAGGGCCACGACCGCAGGGGCCGCGTAGATCACCGGGAAGGCCACGTGGGCGTAGGACTTCGCCCGGAGCACCGTGATCACGGCTCCCGCGAAGTACAGGGCGACCCCGATCGCCGCCGCGACGCCGATCGCCGGGACGAAGACGCCCACCGCCAGGCCCACCGCGCCGGCCGCCTTCGCGGTGGCGAGCAGGGTCCACCACGAGCGCGGAACCCCGTACTCGACCAGCGGCTCCACTACCCACTTCGCGCCGAGGAACATCGAGGCCGCCGAGAATCCGACCATGAACGCGCCGACCAGGGCGAAGACAACAGCGGTGGTGGACATCCGAGCTCCCCTCGGGCGGGCGCCGGTGCGGACTCGCTCCGGTCTGTCTCCCGCCTGCTTCACTCCTCTGACCCGCCCCGCCGCACCGATGTGACAGGCGGCGCGAAAAAACTTCGTCCGCGCTCAGGGGCTGCCGGGGACGTACACGTCGAGGGCGGGGAAGCAGACGGCGTTGTCCGCGGCGCAGATCTCCCGGTCGCCCGGTGAGGCCACGGGGACGGGGCGTTCGTACGTGAGCAGGCTCAGTGTCCGACCCGAGGCGAAGGCGGCCGTGGCCTCGCGGACCGGGCCCATGTCCGGTCGGTGCGGACCGGGCCCGGTGTACGCGTACGGGGCATGGCCGCCGTCCACGACGGCGAAGTAGACCGTGGTCCGGCCGGGGTAGACGGCGGCCTCGGTCACCAGCCGGATCCCGATGCGCGCCCAGGACTTCGGCAGGGGGTTGCAGGTGGTGCTCGCGCGGGCCTCGCGGACCACGGCCAGGCAGTAGTTCCGGTCGTCCGGCATCCAGGCGAGCTCGCCCGTGTCGCCCGCCGGTTCGCGGTGGACTACGAGGACCGACCCGTCCTCCGGAACCCGGACGTCCGGGGCGGTGTCCCTACGGACGGCCTCCAGCAGAGGACCGTCGGCGGCCGTGACCTTCGCGTCCCCGACCGGCTCGGCAGGCCCGGACGCCCGCGGCGGCTCGGAGGGCGCCGGCGAAGGTGCCGACGATGACGGCACGGGCGACGGTGTCCACGACGGCGCCGGCGACGGCTGGGCCGAGCTCCCGTGCGGTGAGGGCCCCGGCGACAGGTCCGGCGCGGGCGGCAGACCGCACCCGGCCGTGGTGAGGATCGCCAGGGCGCATCCCGCGGCAGCCGCGATCGTCCCGTGTCTCATGTGAATCCGCCCCCGCGCAGATGGAACCGTGTGTGCGGCAGTCTGCCGTGGGGCCCCCCCCGGGGGGGCCCCCCGGGGGGGGGGGGGGGGGGGGGGGGGGGGGGGGGGGGGGGGGGGGCCCCCGCGCGCCCCCCCCCCGCCCCCCCCCCCCCCCCGGGGGGGGGGCAGGGGCAGGGGGGGGGGCGGGGGCGGGGGGCCGGTCAGCCGAAGCTCGGCATCTCACCCACCGTTGTCGACATGTCGATCACCGCGAAGGCGGCGCCCTGCGGGTCCGTGACCGCCGCGAACCGGCCGAACGGGCTGTCCATCGGGCCGAAGTGCAGCTTCCCGCCGTGCTTCTGGGTCTTCGCCACCGCCTCGTCGCAGTCCGGCACCCCGAAGTAGACCTGGATGTACGGCGGCAGGTCCGGCGGGAAGTCCTCGTCCATCTTCATCCGGCCCAGCACCGGGTTCCCGCCGCCGCCGACGCTGAAGACCTTGAAGTCCATGTCGGCCATCTCGGGGTCGTCGCCCGGGTCCATCTGCTGGGCGCCGTACGGGAAGACCTTCGGCAGGAACCCGTCCGCCTTGGCCGGGTCGCGGGTGAAGACCTCCGCCCACGCGTACGAGCCCGCCTCGCCCATCTTCTCGAAGCCCTTGTGCTCGCCGGGCTGCCAGACGCCGAAGACCGCGCCGCTCGGCTCCTTCGCGATCAGCATCGTGCCGAAGGTGCCCACCTGCATGGGGCCCATCAGCACCTCGCCGCCGTTCGCCGTCACCTTCTCGGCGGTGGCGGCCGCGTCGGGCGAGGCGAGGTACAGACACCACTGGGACGGGGCGTCGGCTCCCGGCATCGGCGGGACCACGGCGGCGACGGCCTTGCCGTCGGAGTAGGCCTGCGTGTAGTTGCCGTACTCGCTGCTCGCCTCGCCGAAGGTCCAACCCAGCACGTCCGCGTAGAAGGTCTTGGCCCCTTCCACGTCGGCGAACATGGCGTCCACCCAGCACGGAGCGCCTTCGGAGAACTCAGACATGATCGATCGACTCCTCGTCTCGTACCTGTCGTCTCGTACCGGTCGTCGTAGACGGCCGTACTCACGCTAGGCGCGCGGTGCGGCGACCGCGCGGGGAGCGCGCCCAGGCGGGACGCTGGAGCCATGGACAAGGACATCACCATCCGACTGGCCCAGCAGCCGGAGGCCGACGCGCTGCTCGGCCGGAGCCCGCTCGCCGCGCTGGTCGGAATGCTGCTGGACCAACAGGTGCCGATGGAGTGGGCGTTCTCGGGGCCCTGGACGATCGCCCGGCGGCTCGGCTCCGACGACCTCGACGCGCACACCATCGCCGCGTACGACCCGGAGGCGTTCGCCGCGCTGCTCTCCGAGAAGCCCGCCGTCCACCGGTATCCGGGGTCGATGGCGACGCGGGTCCAGCAGCTGTGCGCGTACCTCGTGGAGCACTACGACGGGAACGCGGAGGCGGTCTGGGCCGACGCCACGACGGGCCAGGAGCTGCTGAAGCGCCTCAAGGCGCTGCCGGGCTTCGGGGAGCAGAAGGCGCAGATCTTCCTCGCCCTGCTGGGCAAGCGGTTCGGTGTGCGCCCGACGGGCTGGCGGGAGGCGGCGGGTGGGTACGGCCCGGCGAACGTCTACCGCTCGGCGGCCGACATCACGGGCCCGGAGTCCCTGGCCAAGGTGCGGGCGCACAAGCAGGAGATGAAGGCCGCCGCGAAGGCCGCCAAGGCCGCCGGCGGCTCCTGATCCCGGCTACCGGGGTCCCGGCTGCCGGGATCCCGTACGGGGTCAGGCTGCGGACCGGGTCAGAATTGACCGGCCGTTCCGACCTGCAATTGACCCCTGATTCCGGTCGCTCAAGATCGTAGATTGGTGGACATGACAGAGATCGCGACCCGCGCCGCCACCGCCGAAGCCATCTACGACGGCCCCGGCAGCCTCATCACCCTGCTCACCGACACCGCCGAGCTCACCTGCAACACCGCCACCTTCGACGAGGGTGCGGCGGGCGCCCCCGTCCACTTCCACACCAAGGCCACCGAGTTCTTCCACGTCACCGCGGGTCGGCTCGACATCCTCGTCGACGACGAGATCCACACCCTGGACGCCGGCGACTTCATCGCCGTCCCGCCGGGCGTCAAGCACGCCTTCGCCCCCGCCGCCGGCCACACCGCCGCCGTCTTCGTCGGCTTCACCCCCGGCATGGGCCGCTTCGACTACTACCGGCTCCTCGGTCGGGTCAACGCGGGCGAGGCCACCGTGCAGGACATCAAGGACAGCTCGGCGACCTACGACAACCACTACGCGGAGAGCCCCGTCTGGAGCGGCCGCCGCCGCAGCGCGGAGCCGTAGACCACGTCCGCGTCGAGGCGGCGCAGTTCCTCCGCGATCAGTTCCGCGCCGCTGCGGATCTTCAGGGCCACCTTGCGGTCGGGGCTCCCCGGCAGGCTCAAGGTGGCCAGCACGCCCGCGGGGCGGTCCACCCGGATCTCCCCGCCCGTGGTCCGCAGGCTGACCCCGGTGATCACCGGGCCCTCGCTCGCCACCCGGTCCACCGGCACCCCCAGCCGGTCCTCCAGCCAGCGCGCCAGGAGCTCCGCGCTCGCGTTGTCCGGCTCGCTCTCCACCGCCGCGCCGGTCACCGGCAGCGGCTTCTGGTCCAGGGCCGCGGCCAGCAGCGAGCGCCACGGCGTGAGCCGGGTCCAGGCCAGGTCCGTGTCGCCGGGCTGGTAGCCGGCGGCCCGCTCGTCGAGCACGGCGACCGGGTCGAAGGCGGCGGCCGCGTCCGTGATCCGGCGCTGCGCGAGCGCGCCCAGCGGGTCCCGCGCCAACTCGGTGGGCGCGTCGGCCGGCCACCAGGCCACCACGGGCGCGTCCGGCAGGAGCAGCGGCAGGACGACCGAGCCGGCCTGCTCGGTCAGCGCCCCGTGCAGGCGCAGCAGCACGATCTCGCCGGTCCCG
Organism: Streptomyces sp. NPDC048331; assembly: GCF_043201215.1. Lineage (NCBI taxonomy): Bacteria > Bacillati > Actinomycetota > Actinomycetes > Kitasatosporales > Streptomycetaceae > Streptomyces > Streptomyces sp. NPDC048331. Next base: position 70,674 of record NZ_JBICYT010000007.1, read on the forward strand.
GCGTCCGAACCGACCCGCAGTTCGGCGTCGACTCGGTTCGCGCGGAGCTTGTGCGGGCCGCGGGAGGTCCGCCGGATCACCGCGATGATGCGGCAGGGGTGTTCACGCGAGGCCTCGGAGGCCGCCCGTACGGCGTCGTAGGCGTTCTCCTCGTCGGTGGCGAGGACAAGGGTCAGCACCAGCCCCATGGTCGGGCTGCCTATCGCCCGGCGGGCTTCGAGCAGGGCCCGGTTGACCTTGCTGGACGTGGTGTCGGTGAGTTCGGTCCGCATGGGCCAGAGTCTGTCACCGCGTCACCGCCGCTTGCGCGCGGTCCCGAAGATGGAGCGGGAGATCTCCCTTCCCAGCTGGGTCCCGATCGACCGGGCCAGAGAGCGGAACAGCCCGCTCCCCACCACCTGCTCGGCGAGCGAGGGATCCGGCTTCGGGGCGCCGCGCGCGGCCCGCGCGGCCTCCTTCTCCGCCGCCACGGCCTCCTTCTCGGCCTCGGCGGCGGCCGCGGCCGCCTCCGCCCGCGCCTCGGCGGCGGCCTGTTCGGCGGTGATCTTCTCGTACGCCGATTCGCGGTCGACGGGCTCCGCGTAGCGCGACCACAGCGGCGAGGCCTTCACGGCCCGCTCCAGGTCGGCCGCCGCGATCGGACCCATCAGCGACTGCGGGGCGCGCAGCCGGGTCGCCGCGACCGGGGTGGGGGCGCCCTGCTCGCTGAGCACCGTGATGACCGCCTCGCCGGTCCCCAACCCGGTCAGCAGCTCCTCCAGGTCGTACGCGGAGCGGGGGAAGGTCTTCACGGTCGCCTTCAGCGCCTTGGCGTCGTCGGGGGTGAAGGCGCGGAGCGCGTGCTGCACCCGGTTGCCGAGCTGGGCGAGGACGTCCGCCGGGACGTCCTTGGGGGTCTGCGTCACGAAGAAGACGCCGATGCCCTTGGAGCGGATGAGCCGGACCGTTCGGGTGATGGCCGCGAGGAAGGCCTTCGAGGCCCCGTCGAAGAGCAGGTGCGCCTCGTCGAAGAAGAAGACGAGCTTGGGCTTGTCCAGGTCACCGACCTCCGGCAGGTCGTTGTAGAGGTCGGCCAGCAGCCACATCAGGAAGGTGGAGAAGAGCTGCGGCTTGTCCTGGACAGCCGGGAGTTCCAGTACGGAGACCAGTCCGCGCCCGTCGGCGGCCGTCCGCAGGAACTCGCTCGTGTCGAACTCGGGCTCGCCGAAGAACTCCGAGGCGCCCTGCTGCTCGAAGGCGGTGAGCGCCCGCAGGATCACCCCGGCGGTCACGGTGGACAGTCCGCCGATCCCCTTGAGTTCGGGTTTGCCCTCGTCGGACACGAGGAAGGCGACGACCGCGCGCAGGTCCTTGAGGTCGATCAGCTCCAGGCCCTTGGTGTCGGCGTAGTGGAAGATCAGGCCGAGGGACTGCTCCTGCGTCTGGTTGAGCTGGAGCACCTTCGACATCAGCACCGGGCCGAAGCTGGTGACCGTGGACCGGAGCGGGATCCCGGGTCCGATCCCGCCGAGCGAGTAGAACGCGCAGGGGAAGCCGGAGGGCTCCCACGCCTGGGCCACGTCCCGAGCCCGTTCGTCGATCCTCCCGCCCGGCGTCCCGGGCGCCGAGATCCCCGAGATGTCGCCCTTGATGTCCGCGAGGAAGACCGGGACGCCGCCCGCGGACAGCTGTTCGGCGATGAGCTGGAGCGTCTTGGTCTTGCCCGTTCCGGTGGCTCCGGCGACCAGTCCGTGGCGGTTGAGCATCGCCAAGGGGATGCGGATCTGACGGTCGGGCAGGCAGGCGCCGTCCCAGAGGAGGGCCCCGAGGTCGAGCGCCGGTCCGGTGAACGCGTAGCCGGCGGCGATCTCCGCGGCCGGTCCTCCCGCCGGTCCTTCCGCCGAACCTCCCGCCGGTCCTTCCGCCGGTCCTTCCGCCGGTCCTCCCGCCGGTCCTCCCGCCGGTCCTCCCGCCGGGCCCGGCCGGACCTCGGGAAGGGCGGGGTCGGTGCTCTCGCTCATGCTTCACTCCCCAAATAGCGCTGTTCGCCACTTTTGCACCACCGTCACGAGGCTGCGCCCGCACGCACCGGCCCGGTAGGCTTTCCGTGTGATCTTCAAGCGCATCGGAAGCGGAAAGCCTTATCCCGACCACGGCAGGGAAACCACCCGGCAGTGGGCGGACGTCGCGCCGCGCCCGGTCCGACTGGACCAGCTCGTGACGACCAAGGGCCAGCTCGACCTCGAAACGCTGCTCGCCGAGGACTCCACCTTCTACGGCGACCTGTTCGCCCACGTCGTGAAGTGGCAGGGCGACCTCTACCTGGAGGACGGGCTGCACCGCGCCGTGCGCGCGGCCCTGCAGCAGCGCCAGGTGCTGCACGCGCGGGTCCTCGAAATGGACTGACGGGTTCGTCTGGATTGCGCCTTTCGGGTCACCATTGACCTATCAGCAGATCATTTAGTAGGCATCGACACCGGGTCGCACTACGCTGCGCCCATGAGCATGCTCACTCCCCCCGGCATGGGCGGAAAGTACCGCGTAACGGGAGCCGCCTACCCCCGTATGAGTCGTAAGCGGAGCCGTACCCGGATCGTCCTCGCCGTGCTCGGCTCGATCCTTGCGCTGGCCCTGGTCGGCTACGGGGCCCTGCAGCTCATCGACGTGTTCCAGGGCGACAGCCCGAAGCGGAACACGGCTGCGGGGGCCAAGGACTGCCCGACGACGCCTCCCGGTACCGCCGCCAAGAGCGGCCCCGGCGCCGCCCCCACCGCCTCGGCCGCCGCGAAACCGGCCGTCGTGCTCCCCCCGCCAGGGGAGATCACGGTCAACGTCTACAACGCGACTCCGCGCGCGGGTCTGGCCAAGGCCGTCGGCGACGAGCTCGCCAAACGCGGCTTCGTGATCGGCAACGTGGGCAACGCCCCGGCCACCTTCGACAAGAAGGTCCCCGGCACGGGGATACTGCTGGGCTCCCCCACGACCGACAAGGCCGTCTTCTCCGTACTCGGCACACAGCTCGCCGGCACCACCCAGCAGACCGACACCCGCGAGACCGCGGACGTCGACCTGATCCTGGGCGACGCCTTCACGGAGCTGAGTACGAAGGAGGACGCGGACAAGGCGCTGGCCCTGCTGGCCAACCCCCTGCCCGCGCCCAAGAACTGCTGACGCGCCGGCACGCCGTACGGCGTGCCGGACCGCCGTAGGCCTACGCCACCTGGGCCACCTGGGCCACCTGGGCCACCTACGCCGCCTACTCCGCCGAGCCGTACATGCGGTCGCCCGCGTCACCCAGGCCCGGCACGATGTAGCCGTGCTCGTTGAGCCGCTCGTCCACCGCGGCCGTCACCACCGTCACCGGCGTGCCCGCCAGTTCGCGCTCCATGATCTCGACGCCCTCGGGCGCGGCCAGCAGCACCACGGCCGTGACGTCGTCGGCGCCGCGCTTGATCAGCTCCTGGATCGCCGCGACCAGCGTGCCGCCGGTGGCGAGCATCGGGTCGACCACGTAGACCTGGCGGCCCGAGAGGTCCTCCGGCATGCGCGTCGCGTACGTGGAGGCCTCCAGGGTCTCCTCGTTGCGGACCATGCCCATGAAGCCCACCTCGGCGGTCGGCAGCAGCCGCACCATGCCGTCCAGCATGCCCAGGCCCGCCCGCAGGATCGGGACGATCAGCGGGCGGGGGGACGAGAGCTTCACACCCGTGGTCGGGGCGACCGGCGTCTCGATGTCGGCCTGCTCCGTGCGCACGTCCCGGGTGGCCTCGTAGGCGAGCAGCGTCACCAGCTCGTCGGCGAGCCGCCGGAAGGTGGCCGAGTCGGTGCGCTTGTCGCGCAGGGTGGTGAGTTTGTGCGCCACCAAGGGGTGATCGACGACCTGCAAACGCACAACATCCTCCAAAACTCAGCCTGCGACCTGCAAAAACGGTCGCACGACGCGACCTGCACCCAAAAGGCTACGCGCTGACACGACTCCTTCGCGTCCGAAGGGCGGCCGCGCCCGCCGCTTCCTTGCGGATGCGACCCGCGCGGACGCCCAGCAGGCTGGACGGATGAGCAACGCACCGGTGATCGCGGCCGTCGACGGTTCGGAACACAGCCTCAGAGCCCTGGAGTGGGCACGGAAGGAGGCCGTCCGGCACGACACCGGGCTGCTGGTCGCCCATGTACTGCCCGACCACGCCCAGTTGTACGCCGGACGCCGGGCCTCGCTGCACGACGCCTCCGAGCCGCGGGAATTCGCCGACCCCGTCCGTGACTGGGTCCGGTCCCTGCTCGGCGTCGTCGGCGGCAGCAGCAGCAGCAGCAGCGGCACCGACTCCGGGCTCCCCGAGGGGGTCACGTACGAGGCCCTGGAAGGCTCCGTACCCGAGGCGCTCCGGGTCATCGGCTCCGAGGCCCGGATGCTGGTGATGGGCTCCCGGGGCCGCGGCGGCTTCGCCAGCCTGCTGCTCGGCTCGAACAGTCGGGCCGTGGCGAGCTCGGCCGCCTGCCCGGTGGTCGTGGTCCCGCACGCGGAGCGCGGCGCCCCGCCCGACGACGACGCCGAGCAGTCCGCCGGGCGGGTGGTGCTCGGGCTGCACGCCGCCGAGACGCCCGACGACGTACTGACCTTCGCCTTCACCGAGGCCGCCGTGCGGGGGACCACCGTCCAGGTGGTCTCCGCGTACGCCATCCCGCCCTCGCCGACCCTGGTGATGGACAGCCCCTTCGCGGTGATCCCGCCGGAGGGGCTGGCCGACGAGGGGGACGGCGTACCGGCCGAACGGGAGATGCTGCGCTCCCAGACGCAGCGGCTCGCGCCGCTGCGGGAGCGGTTTCCGGACGTCCCGGTCGAGCAGGCCGCGGTGCCCGGGGACCCGGCGGGCCGGCTGGTCATCGCCTCCCGGGCGGCGGCGCTGGTCGTGGTGGGCCGCCACCACCCGCGGCGCACCGCCATGTCGCTGGCGATCGGTTCGGTGGCCCATGCGGTGCTCCACCACGCGCACGGACCGGTGGCCGTGGTCCCGACCCTCAAGGACGACGTCTGACCTGCGACGGGGTGGCATCAAACGCACTGTCCGGGGGAAGGTGGGTGCAAGGGGGGACGACCGACCAGCCAGGTGGTGGCCGATGCCCGACAGGCAGCCGAAGGACGATGTGCCGGAGACCGCGGCGCAGCGTCGAGCACGCCGCGCGCAGTTCCTGCGCGACCTGATGGAGGCGCGCGAGCTGCGCGATCGTGTCCAGCCCCGGCGCGCCCGAGCGGCCCGTATGCGCCAGCAGATGCGCATGCGCACCTTCCGCTGGTGATCCGGAACGTTCCGGCCGTCCGTCCTCCCGTACTCCGCCGACGCCCCGGGCCCGGCAGGCGGGTGGTCCCGCTCCGACACGTCGAGGCGATCCGGACTCCGGCACGCCGCGACACGGCCGAGCCGCACCACGCGCCCCACAGCCCTCCCCACGGCCCCGCCGCCCCCGCGCCGCAACCCCGCGCGGCCCCCGCCGGTGCACGGCGCGGCACGACGCAAGCGCGGAAGACCTCTCGCAAAGCCGCTGTTTCTGCCACGATGCCGATTGGGCGGGGTACGGACGGCGAGCAGCACGGCCGCTGTGCCCCAACCTCCGGCCGGGGGGACCTCCAACCGGCACGCCTAAGACCAGTGGGAGAGTCACGGTGTATTTCGCCGCACTGCTCGCGCGCACCGAAGACGGGTGGGAAGCGAGCGACATGGAACTCGACGACGTCGAGTCCCTCAGTGATCTGATCGATCTCGCCCGGTCCGCCGCTGTCGACGACGACACGGTGGTCGCCCTCATCGAGCAGGAGGACGCCTGGTTCGGCGTCGTCCGCGTGGACGGCGAGGAGGACCCGCGGTACTTCGTATCGAACGCCTCCGCGGCCGCCCGCAGCTCCTACGGCTCGATGCTGACCAAAGAGCTGCTGGGCAGCGACGAGGAGGACGACGAACTCGACGACCTGGACCTGGACGGGACCGAGGACGGCGAGGAGGATGCCGTCGCCGCGTTCACGGACGAAGACGCCGACGAGGACGAGGTGGGCGGGACCGGTGCGGAACCGGTACCGGCCGGTCCGCTCGGTGACCCCGGGCTGTTGGACGATCTCGGGGTGACCAACAAACAATTGATGAACCTGGACGGGGACGCCCTCTCGGAGATCGCCGACTCCCTCGGCGCCACCGAGGTCCTGGAGGCCGTCCGCTAGTGCTCCCTACGAACCCCGACGATCCCGTACGGGACCCGTGGCGGGACTCCATGCGCCTGGCGCTCCAGGAGGCCGCCCGGGCGGTGTCGGCCGGCGATGTGCCGGTCGGCGCCGTCGTACTGGGCCCGGACGGGCGGATCCTCGCCACCGGGTACAACGAACGCGAGGCGACCGGCGACCCCACCGCGCACGCCGAGGTGGTGGCACTGCGCCGGGCGGCCGCCGAGCTGGGGGAATGGCGCCTTCCGGGGTGCACCCTCGTGGTGACCCTGGAGCCGTGCGTCATGTGCGCGGGGGCGCTCGTCCAGTCTCGGGTCGCCCGGGTCGTCTACGGCGCGGACGACGAGAAGGCCGGCGCCGCCGGGTCGCTGTGGGACCTCGTACGGGACCGCAGGCTCAATCACCGTCCCGAGGTGATCCGCGGTGTCCTCGGCGAGGAGTGCGCACGACAGCTGACGGACTTCTTCCGCGACCTCTGAGCCGACGGCTGAGCCGACCTCCGAGCCGACGGCTGACCTCGGAGCCCGCAAAAGGCCTGCGTACGACCGCCGCGACGCCCCTGGACGCACCGATTTCAGAGGATGGGGTTCCTTAGGCTAGGATCCATCTCGGTAGTGTGTCCGAGTGGCCGAAGGAGCTCGCCTCGAAAGCGAGTATGGGGCAACCCATCGGGGGTTCAAATCCCTCCACTACCGCTTCGATCGAGAGCCCCGCCCCGCAAGGGTCGGGGCTCTCGGCGTATCCCGGTCCGTGCCGACCGCTCCGGTCACTCCGTCCGACGACTCCCCGACGACTCCCCAACAACTCCCCGACGGGACCGTCCGGCAACTCCGATCGGCTCTCCGGAGGACACCCGCGTGACCGCCCGCCCGCTCGGCCGTTGTCACGGCATGACCAAGACCCAGCGCATGCTCGCCGCCCTCGCCCTCGCGGGGGCCGCCGCGGGCCTCGCCGCACCCGCCGCCTCGGCCGCCCCGGTCTCCCCCCTCACCCTCCCGGACCTGCCGGCGGCCGCCCCGGGGATGCCCGCCGGGGCCCAGCCCACGTCCGTCCAGGAGATCGGGTCGCAGCTCAGCGCCGGCGCGAACCAGCTCAACGCCCTGATGGAGCTGCCGAACCAGCTGGCCCCCGTCATCGCGCCCGTACAGCCCCTCACGGACCTGGCCGGCGGCCTGGAGTAGCGGTCTCGAGCAGCGGTCTGGAGCAGATGTCCGGAGCAGCGGCCCGGGGTGGCCACCGGCGCCCGAGCCGGCTCCGTACGCCTCTTCGGCGCCCCCGGCGCCTTCCGCACGCCTCTCGTACGCCCCGAGTGCGCCCCCGGCCCGCCCGAGCGCCCCGTACGCCCCCGCAGGCCCCCGAGACCGCGGGGGCGACGCGAAGAAGGCCCCGACCGGAGTCGGGACCTTCGACGGTGGGACGGGGGAAGCGGCATCAGGGGACAAGCCACTTCCCCCGACGCGGACGGACCCGCCGGTCCGCGCCGCGCTCAGGGGGAAGCTCGCGGCCCGGACCCCGCAGTGAGGCCCTGTCCCTCACCCACCGGTTTCCTGCCAGAACCGGTGGGCTCCCCCCATCCTGTGGCCACCGCGACCGCCCCCGTCACGGCAAAGGGCCCGGAACACCGGGTCCTTGGTCCTTAAAGGACAGGTGAGTGCCCCATCTTGACCGGTTAGACTCACCCGACTTGCTCGGACCGGTTGGGGAGGCCGCCCGCACGTGGACACCAAGAAGCTCATCACGGGTGCCCTCACCGTGTTCGCCCTCTTCGTGATCATCACCCAGCCGAAGAGAGCGGCCGAGATCGTGGAAATAGGCTTCCAGGGGATATCGGATGCCGCCTCGGGCATCGGCGAGTTCATGACCGAACTGGTGCGCTGACCCGTACGCTGAAGCGGTTCCCGGACTTCCGGCCCCCCACTCCGACGGGTGGGGGGCTTTTTGTATACCTAATACTGGGCGCATTGCCCTGATATGCCCAACTTGCCGTCAACACGGCGCTATACGGTGCTTGCACACAGTGCACATCTCTTGTGATGCTATGACCGCTTTTGATGGATGAGAGTTGACTGAAGGGGTGGCGTGACCGTGCCGGCCAGTACTACGCCTCAGGTGCCACCCCAGCAGGACCCCCAGGTACCGCCCCAGCCGGATCCCCAGCGGGAACACCGCCCGGAGCCGCGCCCGGAGCCGCGCCGGGAACACCGCCCGGAGCCCGGCCGGGAGCCTCGCCGGGAGCCCGGCCCGGAACCCCGCCCGGAGCCCCGCCAGGAGCCGCCCGAGGAGCCCCCGGTCGCGCCGAGGCCCCCGAGCAGGGGCGCGGACACCCGAGCCCTCACCCAGGTCCTCTTCGGCCAGCTGAAGGGCCTGGAACCGGGCACCGGCGAGCACAGCCGGGTGCGCGGGGCCCTCATCGAGGCCAACCTCCCGCTCGTCCGGTACGCGGCCGCTCGCTTCCGCAGCCGCAACGAGCCGATGGAGGACGTGGTCCAGGTCGGCACCATCGGCCTGATCAACGCCATCGACCGCTTCGACCCGGACCGGGGCGTGCAGTTCCCGACCTTCGCGATGCCGACCGTCGTGGGCGAGATCAAGCGGTACTTCCGCGACAACGTCCGCACCGTCCACGTACCGCGCCGCCTCCACGAGCTGTGGGTCCAGGTCAACGCCGCCACCGAGGACCTCACGACCCTCCACGGCCGCACCCCGACCACCGCCGAGATCGCCGAACGGCTGCGCATCACCGAGGACGAGGTGCTGTCCTGCATCGAGGCCGGCCGCAGCTACCACGCGACCTCACTGGAGGCCGCCCAGGAGGGCGACGGCATGCCCGGGCTGCTGGACCGCCTCGGCTACGAGGACCCGGAGCTGGCCGGGGTCGAGCACCGCGACCTCGTCCGCCATCTCCTCGTACAACTGCCCGAGCGCGAGCAACGGATCCTGCTCCTGCGGTACTACAACAATCTGACGCAGTCGCAGATCAGTGTGGAGCTCGGCGTCTCCCAGATGCACGTCTCCCGACTCCTCGCCCGGAGCTTCGCCCGTCTGAGATCCGCAAACAGGATCGAGGCGTAACCGGAACGAGTGGAGATCATTCGCATGTTTCCCGACAGATCGGGCTGATCACCCTCCGACCTGCTCTGTCGCTGGAGATATATGTCGACATGGCGCTACAGCGCGTTGCCGACATGTGACATTCTGCGTGAACCGCGTTTGCCGCAGCCCCGCCTCCGGTATTCAGGTGGAGGCTGCGTTCCTCCGACGGGCGCGCAGTACGCGACCGTCCGCGACCTCAAGGGGGTGGCATGTCCGTAGACCAGGGCAGCTCCAAGGTGCTCACGCTCGTCAAGAGCGCTCCTGCGCCCACAGCACCTGTAGCGTCCGACCGCTCGGAAGCCATCGACACCCGGACCCTCTCCCGCTCCCTCTTCCAGCGACTTGCCGCCCTGGATGCGGACAGCCCCGAACGGGCGTACGTACGCGACACCCTGATCGAGCTGAACCTGCCTCTGGTGCGCTACGCGGCCGCCCGATTCCGCAGCCGCAACGAGCCGATGGAAGACATCGTCCAGGTCGGCACCATCGGCCTGATCAAGGCGATCGACCGCTTCGACTGCGAGCGCGGCGTCGAGTTCCCGACGTTCGCGATGCCGACCGTCGTGGGCGAGATCAAACGATTCTTTCGGGACACCTCCTGGTCCGTCCGCGTCCCGCGCCGGCTCCAGGAGCTGCGCCTGGCGCTGACCAAGGCCAGCGACGAGCTCGCCCAGAAGCTGGACCGCTCGCCGACCGTGCCGGAACTCGCCGCCGTGCTCGGGGTCTCGGAGGAGGACGTCGTCGACGGCCTCGCCGTGGGCAACGCCTACACCGCCTCCTCGCTCGACTCGCCCTCCCCCGAGGACGAGGGCGGCGAGGGCTCCCTCGCGGACCGCCTCGGCTACGAGGACACCGCGCTGGAGGGCGTCGAGTACCGCGAGTCCCTGAAGCCGCTGCTCGCCAAACTCCCGCCCCGGGAACGGCAGATCATCATGCTGCGCTTCTTCGCGAACATGACGCAGTCGCAGATCGGCGAGGAGGTCGGCATCTCCCAGATGCACGTCTCCCGGCTGTTGACCCGCACCCTCGCGCAACTGCGCGTAGGCCTCATCGGCGAGTGATCCGGCGCCTCGCGCTTCCCAATTGACTGACCGTCAGGAACACTGGCGCGATGCGAAAGGGAGCGCGGGCGACCGCCGCCACCACCACCCTGCTCGCCCTGTGCTGCACGGCCGCCGCCGGCCTCACCGGCTGCGGCGGCCCGGCGCGGGACGGCTTTGTCGCCGTGGGCGCCGCGGCCCCGGGCCCCGAACGGGGTGCGGGGGAGAACGTGGCGCCGCGGGGGCAGGTGGAGTTCCAACAGCTCGGCGGCCAGGACGTGGCGGGCGGAGCCGGGCAGTCCGCCACGACCTCCCGTACGTCGACCGGCCCCGCAGGATCCGGGACCACAGGTGGCTCCGCCCCGGGCGGAGCCACGACCACCGACCCCGGTGGCTCCATGGGCGCCCCCGGCACCCCGCCGGGGCCGGGCCGAACCCCACCGTCCCCCGGCACACCCGGCACGCCGTCGGCGCCCGGCACTCCGACCTCACCGACCCCGCCGGGCGGCCCGGGCACGCCGACGAGCCCGCCCGGCAAGCCCGGCACGACACCGCCGGCGCCGCCGGCCACACCGGCCCGGCTGACGCTGTCCACGCCGGTCCGGTCGGCCGCGACCGACCGCTGGTGCGAGCGGGTCACCGTGACCTTCACCAACACCGGAACCACCGCGGCCCGTGCGGGCACGGTCAGCTTCGCGACGCACATCATCGGGGCCCTGGGCATCGACTGGGCCACGATCACCACGAGCCAACCCCTGCCGGTGCCGCTGGCCGGTGGGGCTTCGAAGGCGCAGACCTACACGGTGTGCGTGGAGTCCTGGCGGGTGCCGCTGGGCATGCACGTGGACACCCGGCAGGTCACCGCGACCTGGAGCTGAGACGCCCGAGCGCCTCGCCCGGGAGCCGTCACGTCATGATCATCCAGGCGGCCACGCCGATCACGAGGACCAGGGCGAGGGCGAGCCCCACCATCAGCGCCGAGTTCGAGGACCCGGACCGCTGCTGCTCCGCGCGGCGCTGCTGACGGGCTCCGGGACCCGCCGGGCGGGTCGGGGCGGCCTCCTCGACGAACGCCTTGAACATCTGCGTGCTGCCCGCGGGGTCATAGTTGCCCTCGGGGACCTGTGAGTTGTGGTTGTCAGCCATGGAGCAGGACCCTAGCCGGTTTTCCGATTCCTTTACCGCCCCACCCCCCAGATTCATTTGCCTGTAGCAACCATGCGCTTCTATGGTTGCCTCAAGCAACGAGATGACGGATGGGGAACCCGGTGACGATCGCGCAGACAGCTCCGACCCCGCAGCCCGCGCCGCTCGCGCAGCTCACGCCACCCCCGCAGCCGACACCGCCCGCTCCGTACGCGGAGCTGGCCCGTCAGCTCACCGGAATCGGCGCGGTCAAGCGCGAGCTCGCCCGCAGCCTGCCTCCGGAGTGCCCGCCCGGCGCCGCCGCCGTCCTCACCCTGCTCGACCGACACGGGGAGATGCGGCTGAGCCGGCTGACCGAGTTCATGGGAGTCGACATCTCGGTGACCAGCCGGCACGTCACGCACGTCGCCGAGCGCGGCTGGATCGAGCGCGAAACCGACCCGGGCGACGGGCGCTGCCGGATCCTGCGGCTCACCCCGGCCGGCCGGGCGCTCCTCGCCGATCTCGGCGCCCGTTACACGGCCTCGCTGGAGAGAGCCCTCCTCGACTGGTCCCCCCAGGACATCGACGTACTGAACACCCTGCTGGCCCGACTCCGATCGAGCTTCTAGACAAAGGAAAGACATGGCCCAGTCGGAGACGACGACCGACCACCCGCCCACGTCCACACGCACACCCACATCCGCATCCGCATCCGCGGCCACGTCCGGGGCCATGTCCGCGGCCACGTCCGGGGCCATGTCCGCGGCCCCTCCCGTGACGATGACCCACCCGCAGATCATGAAGGCGCTGTCCGGGCTGATGCTCGGCATGTTCGTGGCGATCCTGTCGTCCACGATCGTCTCCAACGCCCTCCCCCAGATCATCAGCGACCTCGGCGGCACCCAGTCCTCGTACACCTGGGTGGTCACCGCCGCCCTGCTGTCGATGACGGCCGCCACGCCGCTGTGGGGCAAGCTGTCCGACCTCTTCAGTAAGAAGCTGCTCGTCCAGATATCCCTCGTGATCTACGTCCTCGGCTCCGTGGTCGCGGGCCTGTCCCAGAACACGGGCACGCTGATCGCCTGCCGTGTGGTCCAGGGCATCGGCGTCGGCGGCCTCTCCGCCCTGGCGCAGATCGTGATGGCCGCGATGATCTCCCCGCGCGAGCGCGGCCGGTACAGCGGCTATCTGGGCGCGGTCTTCGCCGTCGCCACCGTCGGCGGCCCGCTGCTGGGCGGTGTCATCACCGACACCGAGTGGCTGGGCTGGCGCTGGTGCTTCTACGTCGGCGTGCCGTTCGCGATCATCGCGCTGATCGTGCTCCAGCGGACCCTGCACCTCCCGGTCGTACGCCGCGACGTCAAGGTCGACTGGCTGGGCGCCTTCCTGATCAGCGGCGCCGTCTCGCTGCTGCTGATCTGGGTCACGCAGGCCGGCGACTCCTACGAGTGGATCTCCTGGCAGACCTGGGCGATGACGGGCGGCGCGGTGCTGCTCGGCCTGCTGTTCGTCCTCGTCGAGTCCCGCGCGAGCGACCCGATCATCCCGCTGCGGCTGTTCCGCAACAAGACCATCAGCCTGGCTTCGGCCGCCTCCCTGTTCGTGGGCATCGCGATGTTCTCGGGGACCGTGTTTTTCAGCCAGTTCTTCCAGTTGGCCCGCGGTGAGTCCCCGACGATGTCCGGAATCCTCACGATTCCGATGATCGCCGGCCTCTTCGTCTCCTCCACGGTTTCCGGTCAGGTGATCACCAAGACCGGTAGGTGGAAGGCCTGGCTCGTCTCCGGCGGCGTCCTGCTGACGGCCGGCCTGGGGATGCTGGGCACCCTGCGCCACGACACCCCGTACTGGCACATCGCGATCTACATGGCGCTGACCGGCCTCGGTCTCGGCATGATGATGCAGAACCTGGTCCTCGCCACACAGAACCAGGTGGCCCCCGAGGACCTGGGCGCGGCCAGCTCGGTCGTCACCTTCTTCCGCTCCCTCGGCGGCGCCATGGGCGTCTCCGCACTGGGCGCGGTCATGGCCCACCGGGTCACGCAGTACGTCCAGGACGGCCTCGCCGCCCTCGGCCCGAAGGCCGCGGCCCTCGGTCACGGCGGCACCGCCGGGGGCGGGATCCCCGACCTCGACAAGCTGCCCGCGCCGTTCCGCGAGGTCATCGAGTCCGCGTACGGGCACGGCGTCGGCGACGTCTTCCTCTACGCCGCCCCGTTCGCGCTGCTCGGACTGGTCCTGGTGGTGTTCATCAAGGAGGTCGCCCTGAAGTCGAAGCCGGCGGCCCACGCCCCGGCGGCGTCGAACGAGCCGGCCCCCGCCGAGACGGCCGCCAAGGCCTGAGCCTGAGCCTGGGCCGGAGCCTGGGCCCTGGCCTCGATGCCCGCGATCAGGATGTCGAGCGCGACGCAGAACTCGCCCTCCGGTGCCCACCGAACCGTCCCCCCGCAGACGTGCAGGAACTGCGAGACGGCCAGGTGGGCGCCGGTGCGTGCGGCGTCCAGCAGCCGCTGGAGGGCGGCGTCGAAGGCCCGCGCCTGCTGGCCGATGTTCGGGTACGCGGCGGTGAGCGGGGCCGGCCACGGGTGGCCCGCCGGTAGCCGCGGGCCGGCGCCTTCAGCCGCCCCGGCCAAGCCGCGCCGCCGCTGTCCGACGGCTCGGGTGGCGGTTGCGGTTCGCCCAGGCAAGATCCGGAAGAGACGGCCCAGGAATGTCCCACCGCTCGCGATCGGGCCGGACCGGTGGGAGTCCACCGGTCCGGCCCGATCAGGCGCGGCGCCCGCTTCCGTGAGACCGGGTCAGCTCGTCGGGGCCGTCAGGTCGTAGAAGGTGGCTCCGCCGACCGTGGTCGCCTTGAAGTTGGCCTTGATCCAGGTCTCGATGTCCGAGCTCGTTCCGCCGCCCGGGCCACCGCGCCCGCCGCCCTGGCCGCCGCCACCGCCCATGCCGCCCAAGCCGCCCTCGGCGGCACCGGCCTCGTCGGTGCTCGTGCCCTGGCCGATGAACCAGTGGATTTTCCCGTCCCGTACGTACTCCTGGAACTGCTCCAGGGTCGGCGAGGGATCGCTTCCGTTGAAGCCGCCGATCGGCATGACGGGCACGCCGGAGGCCAGTTGGTAGCTCGCCGCGTTCTGGGAGCCGATGGCGGCCGCCGCCCACGTGTACGTGTCGGCGTCGGTGGTGAGGGCCGTCTTGGCCTCGGCACTCACCCGGGCGCCGTTCAGCAGGCCGCCCGGACCGCCCTGGCCACCGCCGAACCGCTCGCCACCGCGTCCGCCCTGGCCGGCGAAGCCCTGCGGCATTCCGCCCTGGCCCTGCGGCATCCCGCCCTGCCCGGCCTGCGCACCCCGGCCTCCCTGGCCGCCCTGGCCCTGCGTCGGCGCGCCCTGCGGCGGGAAGCCGCCCTGCTGACCCGCGCCCGGCCGGCCACCGTTCTGCTGCCCGCCCGAGCCGCCCTGGAGCATCTCCCCGGGGCCGCCGGGGCCGCCGGGGCCGCCGGGGCCGCCCATCATCCCGCCGGGTCCGCCCCGGCCGCCCGCCACCGCCGGTCCGGCCGTCACGATGGAGCCGGTGTGCGCGGTGCTCACCGTGGTCAGGCAGTAGGCGAACGGCCCGGCCAGCGCCGCCGCCACGCCCAGCGCCGCCGTGGCCTGGAGCACCCGGCGCCCGGCCCGCGCGGCGAACGGCAACGCCGCCGCGGCGAGCAGCCCGCCCACCAGCACCGCCCAGCGCAGCCACGGCAGATAGCCCGTGGCTCGGCCGAGCAGCACGAACGACCAGACCGCCGTCAGGGCGAGCGTGCCTGACAGGGTGATCGCGGCGGCCTTGCCGCCCCGCTCCTCCCACAGCACAGCGGTGCCCATGCCGATCAGCGCGGCCACGAAGGGCGCCAGGGCCACGGTGTAGTACTCGTGGAAGATGCCCTGCATGTAGCTGAAGACGACCGCCGTGATCAGCATCGAGCCGCCCCAGGCCAGGAAGGCCGCCCGGGCCATGCCCTCCAGCGAGTCGGTGGCCCGGCGGGCCCGCCAGGTGATCACCAGGCCGGCCACCAGCAGCACCAGGGCCGCCGGCAGCAGCCAGGCGATCTGCCCGCCGATGTTGCCCGCGAAGAGCCGGTCTATGCCGGTCTCTCCCCAGCCTCCGCCATCGCCTCCGCCGGCGCCGCCCCGGCCGCCACCGCCCACGCTGCCGGTCTCATTGCCGTTGATCCTGCCCAGGCCGTTGTAGCCGAGGGTCAGTTCCAGGAAGGAGTTGTTCTGCGAGCCGCCGATGTACGGGCGGGAAGAGGCCGGCCACAGTTCGACGATCGCGACCCACCAGCCGCCGGCGACCACCATCGCGATCCCCGCCAGCAGCAGCTGGCCGAGCCGCTTGCGCAGCGGGGTGGGCGCGCAGACGGCGTACAGCAGGGCCAGCGGCGGCAGGATGACGAAGGCCTGCAGGGTCTTGGTGAGGAAGGCGAAGCCGACCGCCACCCCGGCCCAGACCAGCCACTTGGTGCGGGCCCCGTCCAGGGCGCGCAGTACGCAGTACACGGTGACGGTCAGCAGCAGGGTCAGCAGCGCGTCAGGGTTGTTGAAGCGGAACATCAGCGCGGCGACCGGCGTCAGCGCGAAGGCGGCGCCGCTCAGCAGACCGGCCCCGGGACCGAACTGGCGGCGTACGGCCGCGTACAGGACACCGGTGGTCGCCACGCCCATCAGGGCCTGAGGTACGAGGATCTGCCACGCGCCGAGCCCGAAGAGCCGGACGGACAGCATCATCGGCCACAAGGACGCCGGGGGCTTGTCGACGGTGATGGAGTTCCCGGCGTCGGAGGAGCCGAAGAAGAAGGCCTTCCAGCTCTCGCTGCCCGCCTGCACGGCGGCCGAGTAGAAGGAGTTGGCGTAGCCGGAGGAGCCGAGGTCCCACAGGAGCAGGGCGGCGGTGACGATCAGCAGTCCGGCCAGGGAGGGAAGTTCCCAGCGGGGACGGTCGACCGCGTGGCTGCCGGTGCCGGCACGGGCCTCGGGGACCGGGAAGAGCGAGGGTGCTGCCGTGGTCATCGGATGTCGTCCTTCACGTTCACGGGAGTGTCGCGCCGCTCGGGGAAGACCCAGGCGCGGAAGAGCAGGAAGCGCAGCACGGTGGCCGCGAGGTTGGCGGTGATCAGCACGGCCAGTTCGGTGCTGTGCGCGGGATCCGCGGTGGCCGCCCCGAGGGCGGCGAGGGAGCCGCTGGTGAGGGCCAGCCCGATGCCGAACACCACGAGGCCCTGGGCCTGGTGGCGTACGGCCCGGTCCCGGCCGCGCACCCCGAAGGTGAGCCGGCGGTTGGCGGCGGTATTGGCGACCGCGGAGAGCAGCAGCGCGGCGCCGTTGGCGAACTGCGGACCGGTCCCGGCGCGGAAGGCGGAGTAGAGGAGCAGGTAGAGCACGGTGGACAGCGCGCCGACGGCGCAGAAGCCGAGCAGTTGGCGCGCGAGTCCGCCCTCCACTCCGGGCAGTGCCGCGCGGTCGCGCGGATCGTCGCCGAAGGGGCGGGCGAGTCGGTCCAGTGGCAGCGCGCCGACCGCCAGTGCCCGGCCCACGCGCCAGACGCCCTTGAGGTCCTCGGTGGCGGTCCGGACGATGTGGACGGTGGAGTCGGGGTCGTCGACCCAGTCGACCGGAACCTCGTGGATCCGCAGCCCGGCGCGTTCGGCGAGCACGAGCAGTTCGGTGTCGAAGAACCAACCCGTGTCCTCCACCAGCGGCAGCAGCCGCTCGGCGACCTCGCGCCGGATCGCCTTGAAGCCGCACTGCGCGTCGCTGAACCGGGCGGCGAGGGAGGACCGCAGGAGGAGGTTGTAGGCGCGCGAGATGAACTCCCGCTTCGCGCCGCGCACCACCCGTGAGGACCGGGCCAGGCGGGTGCCGATGGCGAGGTCGGAGTGGCCGGAGATCAGCGGTGCGACCAGCGGAAGCAGGGCGTTGAGGTCGGTGGAGAGGTCCACGTCCATATAGGCGAGGACGGGGGCGTCGGAACCGGACCACACCTCGCGCAGGGCCCTGCCCCGGCCCTTCTCCTCCAGGCGGGTGCTGCGTACGCCGTCCAGTGCGGCGGCGAGCCCGCGCGCGACCTCGGGGGTGCGGTCGGTGCTCGCGTTGTCGGCGACCGTGATCCGGAAGGGGTAGGGGAAGGTCCGGGTGAGGTGCTCGTGCAGTCTGCGGACGCACGGGCCGAGGTCCTTCTCCTCGTTGAAGACGGGGATCACCACGTCGAGGACGGGCTCGCCGGGCACGAGCGCGAGGGGCGCCCTTGCCGGAAGGGCCCCGGGAGAGGTGTCGGTTCGCATGGTCCGACACTCGCGGGGCGCCCTGTCACCGCTGTGTGCCGAGCCTGTGCCCTGCCTGTGAGTCCGGCCGGTCCGGCCGCGCGTGGGGCAGCAGGACCTCGAAGCAGGTCCGTCCGGGCTCGCTCCGTACCTCTACCCGCCCGCCGTGCGCCGTGACCACGGCCTGGACGATGGCCAGGCCGAGTCCGGTGGAGCCGGCCACGCGGGAGCGGGACGCGTCACCGCGGGCGAAGCGCTCGAAGACCCGGGGGAGCAGCTCGGGGGCGATCCCGGGCCCGTCGTCCTCGATCCGCAGCCGGACGGCGGATGTTTCACGTGAAACACGCGCGGTGACGGTCGTGCCCGGAGGGGTGTGCGTACGGGCGTTGGCCAGCAGGTTCACCAGCACCTGATGGATTCGCGCCGGGTCGGCCCGGACCGGGGCCGGCTCCTCGGGCAGGCTCAGACGCCAGTGGTGCTCGGGGCCCGCGGCCCGGGCGTCGCTGACGGCGTCGACGACGAGCGGAGCCAGGTCGGTGTCGACGTCGCCGGTGGAGAGCGGGCGACCGGCGTCGAGCCGGGCCAGCAGCAGGAGGTCCTCGACCAGGCCGGTCATCCGGGTGGCCTCGGACTCGATCCGGCCGAGGGCGTGCCGGGTGTCGGGGCCGGGCTCCTCGCGCCCCCGGCGGGTCAGTTCGGCGTAACCGCGGATGGAGGCCAGCGGGGTGCGCAGCTCGTGGCTGGCGTCGGCGACGAACTGCCGGACCCGCATCTCGCTCTGCTGGCGGGCGGTGAGGGCGGAGGAGACGTGGCCCAGCATCCGGTTGAGGGCCGCGCCGACCTGGCCCACTTCGGTGCGGGGGTCGGCCTCGGCGTCCGGGACCCGCTCGTGCAGGGCGGGCTCGCCCTTGTGCAGGGGGAGTTCGGAGACCCGCGTGGCGGTGGCCGCCACCCGGCGCAGCGGGCGCAGGGCGACTCCGACCAGGGCCTGCCCGGCGAGGGAGGCCGCGATCAGCCCGGCCAGGGTGACGCACAGCTCCACCCCGACCAGGGTGCGCACGGTGGAGTCGACGTCGCCCAGCGGGAAGGCGAGGGCGAGGCTCCCGTCGGGAGCGATCCGCACCCGATAGCTACCGAGGCCCGGAAGCTCCGTGTCCACCGGGCCGGGCTCGCCCCGCGCGGCCGTGCGGGCGGCCTGGGCGGCCTCGGCGAGGGCCTTGCCCTGGGCCTCGGTGAGCGGCGGCGCCTGTTCGGCCGACCATCCGTCGCCGCGGGCGTTACGGGCGGTCCTGAGCACGGTCCCGGCGGGATCGAAACGGATCCCTGCGGCGTCCAGCGGGCTGCCCGGCGCCATGACGAAGTCGGCGCTGTTCTCCCGGGCCGGTTTCCCGCCGGGTGCCCGGACGGCCATCCTCACCGCGGTCCTCAGCTGGTCGTCGAGCTCGGTGACCAGGTACGAGCGCAGGGCGACGGTGGTGACCGTCCCGATGGCCGCGCCCACCACGGCGATCAGGGCGACCGCCGAGACGACGAGCCGGGTGCGCAGCGACCAGGGCCGGCGTCCGCGCGGCCGCCGTTTCGTGCGCAGGGCCACTAGCCGACCGTCTTGGCCGGCTCGGCCGGCTCGGCCGGCTTGATCAGGTATCCGGCGCCCCGCCGGGTGTGGATCATCGCCGGCATACCGAGGCCGCTTTCCAGCTTCCTGCGCAGGTAGGAGATGTAGAGCTCGACCACATTGGCCTGGCCGCCGAAGTCGTAGGACCACACCCGGTCCAGGATCTGCGCCTTGCTCAGCACGCGACGCGGGTTGCGCATCAGGTAGCGCAGCAGCTCGAACTCGGTGGCGGTCAGGTGGATCTCCCGGTTGCCCCGCACCACCTCGTGGCTGTCCTCGTCCAGCCGCAGATCGCCGACGGCCAGCACCGAACCGCCGCGGGCGGCCTGCGCCGCCCCGGAGCGCCGGACGAGGCCACGCAGCCGGGCCACGACCTCCTCCAGGCTGAAGGGCTTGGTGACGTAGTCGTCGCCGCCCGCCGTGAGGCCCGCGATCCGGTCCTCCAGCGAGTCCTTGGCGGTCAGGAACAGCACGGGGACCTGGGGGATCTCCCGGCGCAGCCGCCCGAGGACGGCCAGGCCGTCCATGTCGGGAAGCATGATGTCGAGGACGACCACGTCGGGCCGGAACTCCCGCGCCGCCCGCACCGCGCCCGCCCCGTCGGCGGCACTACGGACCTCGCAGCCCTCGTAGCGCAGGGCCATGGAGAGCAGCTCGGAGAGCGAGGCCTCGTCGTCGACGACGAGTACCCGGCAGGGCCCACCGTCGGGGCGCACCAGGGCCGTGGGGTGGTGGGTGGACGTGGACGCATGGGAGGTGGTCGTCGCAGTCATACCGAAGAGGCTGTCCGGCGCCTCTGAGAGCGTTCTTGTGCCTTCCTGTGAATTTCCTGAGAAAGGAACCCGGGGAGGGAGGCAGGACAGGACACCGGGTCCGGACACCGGAGCCCGGCGTCCGGAGCCGGCCGTCAGCCCTCAGCCCTCAGCCCTCAGCCGTCGAGGCGGAACAACCGGGCACCGTTGTCGTGGCAGACCGCCCGCAGCCAGTCGTCGCCGAGGCCGAGCCGTTCGAGCGCGACGAGCTGGTGCTCGTAGGGGTAGGGGATGTTCGGGAAGTCGGTGCCGAGGAGGATCCGGTCACCGAGGTCCGCCAGACGTCCCAGATCTCCGGGCGGGAAGCCGCACATCCGCTCGGAGAAGTCGGTGAAGGCCATGGTGGTGTCCAGGCGCACCTCGGCGTACCGGTCGGCGAGGTCGAGGAAATCGGCGTACTCGGGCATGCCCATGTGGGCGATGACCAGAGGCAGCCTCGGGTGGCGGGCCAGCAGCCGGGCGATCGGCTCGGGGCCGGTGTGCTTGCCCGGGACGGGGCCGGAGGCGCAATGGATCACGATCGGCAGGCCGGCCTCGGCGAGCAGCCCCCAGACAGGGTCGAGCCGGTCGTCGTTCGGGTCGTAGCCGCCGACCTGGAGGTGCGACTTGAAGATCCGCGCCCCGGCCTCGACGGCTTGGCGGACGTACGCGCTCACGCCCTCCTCCGGGAAGAACGTCGCGGTGTGCAGGCAGTCGGGGGTGCGGGCGGCAAAGTCGGCGGACCACGCGTTGAGCCAGGCGGCCATCGCCGGTTTGTGCGGGTAGAGCATGGCGGTGAAGGCCCGGACCCCGAACTCCCGCAGGAGCGCCACCCGCCGCTCCTCCTCGTGCCGGTAGGTGATGGGCCACTCGACGCCGGTCAGCGGGCCGACCGCGTCGAAGTAGTCCCACACCTTGTCGAGGACCCGCTCGGGCATGAAGTGGGTGTGCACGTCCACCAGTCCCGGCAGCCCGAGCCGCTCCCGGAAGGCGCGGGCCGCCTCAGCCGTTGCGGACAAAGCCATGGCTCCGCTCGACCGTTCCGACGTGCAGGGTGTAGCTCTCGTACCAGTCGGAGCGGCCCTGGTTCATGGCCGCCTGGTGCTCCATGTCCGTGCGCCACAGGGTGAGGGACTCGTGGTCGCGGAAGTAGGCGACGGTGATGCCGAGGCCTCCCGGCGTCCGCGCGCTCTCGTAGCCGAGGTAGCCCGGGTTCGTCCGGACGATCTCCTTCATCCGCGCGAGGGTCTCGGGGTATCCGCTGTCGTCGGCGGTGCGGGTGTTGCTGAAAACGGCCATGACATAAGGGGGTTCGAAGGCCTGTACCGGCTGGATGGTCATGTCGAACACCCTCGGCGGAGCGCCCCTGGCCTGTCCACCGGAATCGGCCCCGGAAGGACAAAGGGATCCAAGTTTTGACCATGGCCGCCACGAGCCGATTCGTGCTCGCGCCGCACTCCGCGCCACCTGCCTACGCGGTCAGAACAGTCCGCCCTGCTCGGCGGACGCCCCGGAGACGGACGGGATCTGCGCCGTCGGGACCGAGGTCGCGGCCTCGTCCCCGGAAGGGACGAGCTCCCAGCCGGCCAGCAGCCGGGTGTCCACCACGAGTCCGTCCGCGAGGTGCAGATCGGGACCGGCCGCTCCCACCAGCCGTCCCACGACGGACCCGCCGGACACCATCTCGGTGAGCACCCGTCCCGGCCCCGACAGGCCCGCCAGGGCGTCCAGCCCGAACGCCCCGGCGTGGTCGGCCACTTCGCACTCCAGACGCTCCAGCGACTCCGGCCATCCGGCGAGCGCCGCCGCCCGGGCGTGCAGCTCGGCGACCTCCCGGGCCCGATCGGGCGCCGCCGGCAGGTGGGCCCGCACGCCGCGCTTACGGGCGTACGCGATCCGGTCGGGCACCCCGAGCGCCGCCCGCAGCAACTCCTCGGTGCGCCGGGTGGCCATCAGCGGACCACGCCCGAGCCAGGTCCATGCCACGGCCCCCTGCTCCAGCAGCCGGGCCGAACCACGCTCCTCGGCGGTGATCCCGACCTTGACCATGCCGGGCCCGAACCATGCCAGGTAGACCCGATAGGTGCGCGGATCGGCGACGTTGGTGTCGGCCGCCACGGAGAACGACCGGTCGAGGCGGGCGCACTCGGGGCACTGGGCGTTCCCGGCGCGGCCCGGAACGGTGTCCGCGGTGGGGCAGGGAGTGCGCTTCCCGGCCCGCCACACGCCGAGGCAGTGCCGCTCCCCGCCTGCGGCGAAGGCGATCCGCTGCCCGTACGCGAGCTCGCTCACCCGCTCGCCGCGCCCCTCCCCGTACCACCCGATGGCGGGGCGGCCGTCCTTCCACCGGATCCCGGTGCACCGCCACGTCACAGCGGGAGCGGCCGCTCGAAGAAGGTGTCCAGGACGACGGTGGCGTGCGTACCGCTGACGCCGTCGATGGCGTAGAGGCGGCGCAGGACGTCCTGCAACTGCTCGGTCGAGGCCGTACGCACCTTGACCAGTACCGAGGCACTGCCCGCGATGATGTGCGCCTCCTGGATCTCGGGGATCGCGGCGAAGTCGGCACCGGACTCGCCCATCCAGGCGTTGGAGTCGACCATCACGTAGGCCAGGACGCCGCTGCCGACGGCCGCCGGGTCGACTTCCACGGTGGTCCGCCGGATCACCCCGCGCTCGCGCAGTTTCCGTACCCGCTCGTGGGTGGCCCCCGCCGAGAGCCCGACGGCCGTGCCGAGAGCGGCGTACGACTGGCCGGCGTCCTGCTGCAGGCGCAGGACGAGCGCACGGTCGATGTCGTCCACGCAATCTTCCTCTCATGGGCCTGTCGACCCTTGCGAAGACGGTACCTGATCCTGCAATCTCACCATCAGGCCGAACAAAATTCGGTAGGACTCTTCCAGGGGGAATCATGTCTGCCATAGCCGACCTCACCTTGTACGAGATTCTGGATGAACGCTTCCGGACCGGCCGCTGCGCCAACGGTGACGCCCGGCTGGATCGCCTCTACGACGACTGCCGCTGGGCGGAGGGCCCGCTCTACCTGCCCGCCTGGAGGCAGCTGGTGTGGAGCGACATCCCCAACGACCGGATGCTCCGCTGGGACGAGGCGACCGGCGCGGTCTCCGTCTTCCGCTCCCCGGCCGGCCACTCCAACGGCAACACCCTCGACCGCGAAGGCCGTCTGATCACCTGTGAGCAGGGCAACCGGCGCGTCACCCGCACCGAACCGGACGGCACCCTCACCGTCATCGCCGACCGCTTCGACGGCAAGCGCCTCAACAGCCCGAACGACGCGGTCGTCCGCTCGGACGGCTCCATCTGGTTCTCCGACCCGGACTTCGGCATCACCAACGACTACGAGGGCCACCGCGCCGTCGGCGAGATCGGCGCCTGCAACCTCTACCGGGCCGACCCCTCGACGGGAGAGGTCCGGATGGTCGCCGACGGCTTCCTCGGCCCCAACGGCCTGGTCTTCTCCTCCGACGAGAGCGAGCTGTACGCCGCGGACACCCGCGCCGGCCACATCCGCGCCTTCAAGGTCACCGACGCGGGCACCCTCACCGACGACCGCGTCTTCACCACCTGCCCCGGCGTCGACAACATCCGCTTCGACGACGAGGGCCGGCTGTGGGCGGCCGCGATGGAGGACGGTGTCCGGTGCTACGCCGCGGACGGCACCTTGATCGGCCGCCTGCGCGTCCCTGAGCCGGTCTCGAACATCGCCTTCGGCGGCGCCAAGAACAACCGCCTCTTCATCACCGCCACCACCTCCCTCTACTCCCTGGTGATGTCGGTGACCGGGCTGCCCCGGGTCCTCTGAGGGCCCGGCCGCCTACCGGGCGACGAACTGGGTCAGGATCGCCTGCACCTCGTAGATGTCGACACCCTTGGTGAAGGTCTTCTCGATCGGCGTCGAGCTGCCGGATATCCATATCTTGAGCTCGGCGTCGAGATCGAAGTGCCCGGCCGTCTCGACGGAGAAGTGCGTGATGCTCCGGTACGGGACGGAGTGGTACTCCACCTTCTTCCCCGTGAGCCCCTGCTTGTCGACGAGCACCAGCCGCCGATCGGTGAAGAGGATCGTGTCCCGGATCAGCAGGTACGCGGCATGCACCTGCTCCCCCTGCCCCAGCAGCCGTGCGTAGTCGCGCTGTGCCGACACGGGGTCGACCGTGTGAGCGTTCCCGAACAGTCCCATGAGTTCCCCCGGTTTCCGGCTTCGGACGTCCAACCTCGGACGATCTTCAAAAACCGTACCGACGCCGCCCCGTCGTCCGCGTCCCCCGCCAGAGCCATCCCGCCCCTGACATCCTCCGGGGGATCCCTCCCCTTCAAGGAGGAGACACGGGGCCGTGAGGACATACGACAGAGGCCCCAGGATTTCTCCTGGAGCCTCTGTCCTGCTGTGCACTCGGCAGGATTCGAACCTGCAACCTTCTGATCCGTAGTCAGATGCTCTATCCGTTAAGCTACGAGTGCTTGGGCTTCTCGGGGTTTTGCGCCCCGTTGGCCTTGCGAGAACAACAATACATGGACCTCGCCGGGACGCGAAATCCATTACCCAAACCGCTTCTGACCTGCGGAAACGAGCTGGATGGAGATCATCCGGATGGCTTCGCGCAAAGGTGTGGAGCGGGCCGGATCGCCCCGGAACGCATCGAAGCCCCGGTCCGTCAGGACCGGGGCTTCGATGAGGTGCGGAGGCGGAGGGATTTGAACCCTCGATGGGGTGTAAGCCCCAAACCGCATTAGCAGTGCGGCGCCATAGACCGGACTAGGCGACGCCTCCAGCACACCCTCGCGTACGAAGGTGCGTGCAGATGATGACACAGGCGCAGGGCCCCTCACCAATCCGCTCCCACGGTACTAGGCGGGACGGGCGGAGGGCAAAGCCTTAAAGCAGCGCGGCACGCAACGTCGGCGGGTCCTCGTCGTTGGGCAGGCGTACGACGTACGGACGACCTGGAGTGCCCCATGCTGCGTCTCGCCGCCTTCGCCGTCACCTCCGCCCTGGCCGCCGCGGTGGCCGGGCCACTGCCGCCGCTCCCGTTGGGCCGGCTGCTGGCGACACCCGACCGCCTCACCATCGCCATGGCCGACACCGGGAACCGGCACCTGGACCGGGAGTACCGGCTCGAATGCGGTCCGGTCGGGGGCGACCACCCGGAGGCGGAGGGGGCCTGCGCGCGGCTGGACCAGTTCGCCAGGGAGGGGAAGGACCCCTTCGCCCCCGTCTCCAAGCGGCAGATCTGCACCATGCAGCACGGGGGCCCCGCCACCGCCCGGATCACCGGAACCTGGAACGGCCACAAGGTGAACGCCACGTTCCGGCGGACCGACGGATGCGAGATCCGGCGCTGGGACGAGTTGGAACCTCTGCTTCCGAGTGGGCGTTCCTGACCTGGGAGGATGCGCGGGATGGGCGGTATCCACCACACATCGGCCACCCCATCGCGGGCCTGTGGCCTTAGACTCCTCCCGTGACTTGCCGGTAGTTGTTGGTCAGGGAGGAAGCTCGTCGTGAGCAGCAGGCCATCCCGAGGCGCTGCTCGCCTCGCAGCAATACTCGACGCTCTTCCGGACGCGCTGTTGCTCGTCAACGCCAACGGCACGGTCGTCAACGCCAATTCGATCGCGCTCGAGGTCATGGAGAGCCCCGGCACCGGGCTCGTCGGGCGGGGCGTGCTCGACCTCCTGCCCGAGTTCGACTCCAAGCTGATCCCCGGCTCCATGCGCCGGCCCGGCGAGGACGACGGCGGCCGCGCCAAACCCAAACGGATGACCGCGCGCCGTACCGACGGCTCCGAGTTCCCCGTCGAGGTCACCAGCGCGCATCTCGACGGACGCGACGCCTACCGGGAGCCGCAACCCGCGTACACGGGTGACGAGCTGCTGATGCTCGTGGTCCGCGATCTCTCGCAGACCGTGGACACCGAGGCCGAGCTGGCCCGCTCGCAGCGGCAGACCGAGATGATCCTGCGCGCCGCCGCCGAGGGCGTCGTCGGCACCGACACCGACGGACGGGTGGTGCTGGTCAACCCGGCCGCCGCCCAGATCCTCGGCTACCGCGCCACCGACCTCGGCAACCGCGAACTGCACGGCCTCGTCCAGCACTCCCGCGCCGACGGCTCCCCCTTCCCCTTCGAGGAGTCCCCGCTCGCCGACACCCTGCGCAGCGGCCGCAAGCACCGCGTCCGCGGGCAGGTGCTGTGGAACAAGGCCGGACAGCCCGTCGCCGTCGACCTGACCACCTCTCCCGTCCGGGACGGGGAGCAGCTCGTCGGCGCCGTCATGACCTTCACCGACCGGCGGCCCTACGACGCCCTCGCCGCGCGGCACGCCCAGCTGATGGCCGTCCTCGGCGAATCGCTGCGGGGCCCGCTGGACGAGCTGCGCGGTGAGCTGGCGACGCTCGCCGCCGACGACGCCGGACAGCTGTGGCCGGAGGCCAACCAGCTGCTGCACCACCTGGCCGCCGGGTACTCGCGGATGACCACGCTGGTGGACAACGTCCTCGGCTACCAGCGCCTGGACACCGGCAGGGACCGCCTCACGAAGAAGAACGTCCTGATCAACACCGTCGTCACGGCGGGCGTCGACGGGGCCGTCGAGCTGATCGGTCCGGGCCGCGCGCAGTTCGCCGTCCACGCGCCGACCATCGAGGCCGAGGTGGACGCGGACCGGATCGCGACCGCGCTCGCCCACCTGGTCGCGGACGTGGCCGGGGTGGACGCCACCGGCAAGACCCGCCAGGGCAGCGGCTACAGCGACTCGACGATCGTGGTGGCCGCCGCGCAGCGCGGCGACGTCGTACGGATCGAGGTGCGCGGGCCGTACGAGGGCGGGAACCCGGTCCACGAGCCGATCGTGCGCGGGATCGTGGCCGCGCACGGCGGCGTCCTCCAGACGGTCGAGGTCCCGGGTGCGCCCGGTGGGGCGTACGTGCTGGAGCTCCCGCTCGGCTCGGGTGCCGGAACGGTGGTCCTGCCGGATCCGCCGGAGGAGCCTCCGACCGGTCCGACCACGGACGGCGCGGGGACGGCCGGGGGCGCGGCTCCCGGCAAGGTCTCCGGCGGCCGGCGTGCCCGGCGCGGGGTGGACGCCTTCCTGGACGACGAACCGCCCGCCCCCGCGGCCGCACAGGCCGCGCAGGGGGGTGGCGCGTTGGCGCTGTCCTCCGGACGGAGGCGCGCGGGTGAGGCCGCGGACGCTCCCGAGACGGGCCCCGAACTCGCGCAGTCCCCGGTGAACCCGGCAGGGCTCGGCACCGGCCGCAGGCGCGGCCGGGCCGGTGACGGCAGCGGCGAGGCCGAAGGCCCGGGCGGGCACGACGGCCCCGGGCGGCCGGTGCCCCCGCAGGGCACCGCCATGCCCGCCCTCCCGCCCGTACCCGCGGTGCCCCCGGTTCCGGTGACCGAGCATCCCGCCGGGCGGCGCCGGGCGCTGGGGCCGGCCGGTCCGGCGCAGCCCGGCGGCCCGGTCCCCGCGACCGGGCTCGCGCCGACTCCCGCTCCCGCGCGGCCCATCGCCCCCGAGGGTGGCTTCGCGCTGCCCGCCGGCCCGACGCCGGCTCCCCCCGCGGCGGGTACCGACGCGGACGCTCCGGCCGGGCGGCGGGGCCGCCGGGTGCTGGGGACCCCCGGTGCCGAACCCGAGCCCGAGGCCGCCGCCGCTGCCACTGGCGCGCAGCCCGAGGATTCCGCCGAGAATCCGACCGGCCGGCGCCGCGCGCTGGCCGGTGGCGCCCCGGCATGGCCGCCGGCTCCGGCGACCCGTACCGCTGCCGAGGGCGACGAGCCCTCCGGCCAGGTCGCGGTCCCCGGTGCGCGTCGGCCGCAGGACACCCCGGCGGAGGGCCAGGCCGCGCAGCCGATCAGCGTGCGCGCCCTCGGCACCCTCGGCCAGGGCATCTCCGTCGACCCGGGCGGCGCCGGCCCGGCCTCCGGTTCCGGTGGGGCTTCCGGCTCCGGCCGCCGTCGCCGGCTCGCCGAGCCCGCACCGCAGGGCCGGGCCTTCGTGATAGAGGCGCCCGAGGCGGGCTCCGACGAGGGCCCCGAGCCGCTGGACGGCCCGGGCGGCGCCGTCGAGGTGGTCAACCGGCCCGTGCCGCAGCCCGTGGACGACGAGCTGCCGCCGGAGCCCCTGGACAACCCGCGCCGGCTCCTGGTGTGGCCCGCGCCCGATGTGCAGACGCAGCAGGCACTGAGCGACCGCGGCTACCGGCCGGTGATCGTGCACTCCCGCGAGGAGGTGGACGCGCAGATCGCCGCGTTCCCCGCCGCGCTGTTCGTCGACCCGCTGACCGGGCCGATCACCCGGACGGCTCTGCAGTCCCTGCGTCAGGCCGCGGTGGCCGCGGAGGTTCCCGTACTGGTCACGGCCGGGCTGGGGCACGCCACCCGCGAGGCGGCGTACGGCGCCGATCCGGCCGTGCTGCTGAAGGCTCTGGCGCCGCGTGACAGCGAACAGCACCCTTCCCGGGTGCTGCTGATCGAGGAGCACGACGAGATCGCGACCGCGCTGACCGCCGCGCTGGAACGGCGCGGCATGCAGGTCGCGCGAGCGGGCGCCGACACCGACGCCGTGGAGCTGGCGACGCGGATGCGGCCCAACCTGGTGGTCATGGACCTGATGCAGGTGCGTCGTCGGCGGGCCGGGATCGTGGACTGGCTGCGCGCGAACGGGCAGCTGAACCGCACCCCTCTGGTCGTCTACACGGCGACCGGCATCGACCCGGCCGAACTGCCGCGCCTCGCGTCCGGCGAGAGCGTCCTCTTCCTCGCGGAGCGGGCCACCACGGCGGACGTCCAGGGCCGCATCGTGGACCTGCTCGCCAAGATCGGCACCAACTAGTAATCCTGGGCCGATGGCCATCATCAACACGAGCGAGCACACCGTCCCCGCCGACAACGGGGAGGTGAATCTGCTCATCGCGCGGCAGGTGGAGCCAGGCCACGAGGAGACCTTCGAGGCCTGGGCCCACGGCATCCTGGAAACGGCCGCGGGCTTCCCCGACCACCTGGGGTACGGGCTCTTCCGTCCGGCGACGGAGGGCGGGCCGTGGTTCCTGGTCCACCGCTTCCGCAATCAGGCCGCCTTCGAGCGCTGGCAGGACTCGCCGGAGCGGGCGGAGTGGTTCTCCAACTGCCTCGGCCACCACCACACGGAGATAGCCCGCCGGGAACTGCACGGCATGGAGACCTGGTTCGCCAAGCCGGGTACGACCCGGCCCGCGCCGCCGCGGTGGAAGATGGTGATCAGCTCGGGGCTGGCCATCTTCCCGATCTCGCTGGTCGGCAACGCGGTGCTCGGGCCGTACCTGGTGGATCTGCACTTCGTGCTGCGGACGGCCGCCTTCGCCCTCGTGTTCAGCACGCTGATGACCTACGTGGCCATGCCCGCGGTCAGCAGGCTGCTGCGGCCATGGCTCACGCGGGGTTAGACCGTGATCGTCAGTCGAGCTTGGTGACGTCCAGTGCGCCGTCCGCGTACTGCTTGCGGATCACCTTCTTGTCGAACTTGCCGACACTGGTCTTCGGTACCGCCTCGATGAACGTCCAGCGCTCCGGCAGCTGCCACTTGGCGACGGTCCGGGCGAGGAACTCGCGCAGATCCGTGTAGTTCACGGTCGCGCCCTCCTTGAGGACGACCGTGGCCAGCGGGCGCTCTCCCCACTTCTCGTCGGGGACCGCAACGACCGCGGCCTCGGCGACCTCGGGGTGCGCCATCAGCGCGTTCTCCAGGTCCACGCTGGAAATCCACTCTCCGCCGGACTTGATGACGTCCTTGGCGCGGTCGGTGAGCGTGAGGAAGCCGTCGGCGCTGATCACACCGACGTCGCCGGTCTTGAGCCAGCCGTCGGCGCTGAACTTGTCCTCGGGCCGGAAGGGTTCGCCGGACGCGCCGCCGTAGTAGGAGCTCGCGATCCAGTTGCCGCGCACCTCCAGCTCGCCCGCCGACTCCCCGTCCCAGGGCAGGAGGTCGCCCGCGGGGCCGATCAGCCGGGCCTCGACGCCCGCCGGGAAGCGGCCCTGGGTGATCCGATAGGGCCACTCCTCCTCGGCGGTCAGGCCGGCCGGCGGGTGCGCCATCGTGCCCAGAGGTGAGGTCTCGGTCATGCCCCAGGCGTGACAGACGCGGACGCCGAGCTTGTCGTACGCCTCCATCAGGGAGGGCGGACAGGCCGCGCCACCGATGGTGACCTGCTTCATCGACGTCAGGTCGCGCGGGTTGGCGGTGACCTCGGCCAGCAGGCCCTGCCAGATGGTGGGGACGGCCGCGGCGTGCGAGGGCTTCTCCCGCTCGATCATCTCGGCGAGCGGGGCGGGCTGCAGGAACCGGTCCGGCATCAGCATGTTGATACCGGTCATGAAGGTGGCGTGCGGCAACCCCCAGGCGTTCACATGGAACTGCGGGACCACGACGAGGGTGGTGTCCCGGTCGGTCAGCCCCATCGACTCGGTCATGTTGACCTGCATCGAGTGCAGGTAGAGCGAGCGGTGGGAGTAGACGACGCCCTTGGGGTCCCCGGTGGTGCCGGAGGTGTAGCACATCGCGGCGGCCTGGCGCTCGTCCAGTTCAGGCCAGTCGTAGCTGTCGGAGCTGCCCGCGAGGAGCTCCTCGTACTCGTGCACGCGCACGTTCAAGCCTTCGAGCACGGACCGGTCGCCGATTCCGCTGACCACCACGTGCTCGACGGTCGGCAGGTGCGGCAGCAGCGGTGCGAGCAGGGGCAGCAGCGTGCCGTTGACCAGCACCACCCGGTCGGCGGCGTGGTTGACGATGAAGACCAGCTGCTCAGGGGGAAGCCTCAGGTTGAGGGTGTGCAGGACCGCGCCCATGGAGGGGATCGCGAAGTACGCCTCGACATGCTCGGCGTTGTTCCACATGAGGGTGGCGACCCGCTCGTCCTGCTGCACTCCGAGCTCGTCGCGCAGCGCGCCGGCGAGACGGGTGGCGCGGTTGCCGATCTCGGCAAAGCTTCGGCGGTGCGGCGCAGCCTCCCCGGTCCAGGTCGTGACCTGGGACTTCCCATGGATCGTCATCCCGTGTCGAAGTATGCGGGTGACGAGGAGCGGTACGTCCTGCATGGTGCTGAGCAAAGCGTCCTCCCGGTGAGCGCTGCGGCGCTGCGGCGGCTACGGATGCTGCCGATTCTGCGCACGTACCGGTCGGCATGTCACTACCCGGGAGTAGAAACCAGGGCGTGTTTCACGTGAAACATCCCCGGACGTCCTCAGGTTTCACGTGAAACAGCCTTCGCCTCACCGGACCGGCATGAGCTCCGGGTCCTCGCGGAGCTTGCCCAGCGCGCGGGAGACCGCGCTCTTCACGGTGCCGACCGAGACCCCGAGCAGCTCGGCCGTCTGCACCTCGCTCAGATCCTCGTAGTACCGCAGGACGACCATGGCCCGCTGCCGGTCGGGCAGCCGGGTCACCGCGCGCCACATCGCGTCGCGCAGGGCCTGCGCCTCGGCGGGGTCGCAGGTGGAAACCGCCTCGGCCTCCGGGAGCTCGTCGCATACGAACTCGTCGACCTTGCGCTTGCGCCACTGGGAGGTACGGGTGTTGACGAGGGTCCGCCGGACGTAGCCGTCCAGCGCGCGGTGGTCCTCGATCCGGTCCCAGGCCACGTACGTCTTCGCGAGGGCCGTCTGGAGCAGGTCCTCCGCATCGCACGGGTTGGCGGTGAGGGAGCGCGCGGTGCGCATCAGGACCGTGCCGCGGGTCCGGACGTACGCCGAGAACGACGGGTACGGCGTCGGATTCGAGGCGAGCGGGCACACAGGCGTGGTCATGTCTCCACGCTAGGAGCGCCCGCCCGCCGTGGGATCGGCCGCAGGTGCCGATGCTGGATCCACCTCAGGTTGTAGGAACAGGGCCGTCCCCACCGCCTGAAGGTGGAGGGGGCGGGGGCCGCGGGTCCCGGTTCTCAGCCGTCGACGCCGAGGATGAGACCGGAGGTCGGGACCCCGGTGCCGGCCGTGACGAGTGCGTGCGCCGCCCCCGCGACCTGGTTGACGGAGGTGCCGCGCAGCTGACGGACGGCCTCGGCGATGCCGTTCATCCCGTGCAGGTACGCCTCTCCGAGCTGGCCGCCGTGGGTGTTGAGCGGCAGCGCGTCCGCGGCCACGAAATCCGCCGCCTCACCCGGCGCGCAGAAACCGAACTCCTCCAGCTGCATCAGGACGAAGGGGGTGAAGTGGTCGTAGAGGATGCCGACGTCGATGTCCGAGGGCCGCAGCCCACTGGTCCGCCACAGCTGGCGGGCGACCACGTCCATCTCCGGCAGCCCGGTGAGGTCGTCGCGGTAGAAGGAGGTCATGCCCTCCTGGCGACGCCCGGCGCCCTGCGCGGCCGCGGTGATCACGGCGGGCGCGTGCCGCAGGTCCCGGGCTCGCTCGGTCGTGGTGACGACGAGGGCCTGGCCGCCGTCCGTCTCCTGGCAGCAGTCGAGCAGCCGCAGCGGTTCCACGATCCAGCGTGAGGCGGCGTGGTCGGCGAGGGTGATGGGCTTGCCGTGGAAGTACGCGGCGGGGTTGTTCGCGGCGTGCCGGCGGTCGGTGACCGCTACCTGTCCGAAGGCTTCGGGGGTGAGGTTGTAGGTGTGAAGGTAGCGCTGGGCGGTCATGGCCACCCAGGACGCGGGGGTCAGCAGGCCCCAGGGCAGTGACCAGCCGAGCGCCGCGCCCTCGGCGGAGGGCTCCCGCTGCTGGACCCCGGACCCGAAGCGGCGCCCGGAGCGCTCGTTGAAGGCGCGGTAGCAGACGACGACCTCCGCGACCCCGGTGGCGACGGCCAGGGCGGCCTGCTGGACGGTGGCGCAGGCCGCGCCGCCGCCGTAGTGGATCCGGGAGAAGAAGGACAGGTCCCCGATGCCGGCCGCCTGGGCGACGGTGATCTCCGGGCTGGTGTCCATCGTGAAGGTGACCATGCCGTCGACGTCGGCGGGGGTGAGGCCGGCGTCGTCGAGGGCCGCGTGCACGGCCTCGACGGCGAGCTTGAGCTCACTGCGGCCGGAGTCCTTGGAGAACTCGGTCGCTCCGATGCCGACGATGGCGGCGCGGCCGCCGAGTGCGTCGCGGGTGCGGACGCTCATGCCGGCACCTCCGCGGTGACCGTGCCCGTGACGTGATGGCCGATGCCGTTGGCGCCCACGACCCGGATCTCGACGAGGGTCCGGGCGGCGGCGGTCGCGGGCACTTCGGTCCCCGAGATCCCCGAGACGGCGGTGACGGTACCGGTGAGGGTCATCGTGTCGCCCGGGTAGTTGGGGGCACCGAGGCGGATGGCCACCTTGCGCAGGACGGCGAGCGGCCCGAGGTGGTCGGTGATGTACCGCCCGACCAGGCCGTTCGTGGTCAGGATGTTCATGAAGACGTCCGGGGAGCCCTTCTCCTGCGCGAGCGCCGCGTCATGGTGCACGTCCTGGTAGTCACGGGAGGCGACCGCGCCCGCGACGATCAGCGTGCGGGTGACCGGTATCTCCAGCGGCGGCAACGTGTCGCCGACCCTCATGCCTGCTCTCCCTCGGCTGTCGGAGCGGATGTCGCGGCGGATGACGCGGCGGATGTCGAAGCGATGGCGGGGGACGCCGCGATCGAGGCCCCCAGCTCGGCCAGCAGCTCGCTGCCGCAGCCCAGGTAGGCGTCCAGCTGGCGGCCCCACAGGAAGTGCCGGTGGACGGGGTGGTCGAGGTCGGCGCCCATGCCGCCGTGCAGGTGCTGGCCCGCGTGCACGACCCGCTTGCCCGCCTCCGAGGCCCACCAGGCGGCCGTCAGCGCGTGCTCGTGTGCCGCAAGGCCCTGGTCGATGCGCCACGCCGCCTCGTAGGTGGTGACCCGGATCGCCTCGGTGTCCATGTAGGCGTCGGCCGCGCGCAGCATGACCGCCTGGTTGGTGGAGAGCGGCCTGCCGAACTGCTCACGGGTGGAGGTGTACTCCACCGCGCGGGCCAGGGAGCCCGCGCAGACACCCGCCTGGAGTCCGGCGAAGGCGGTGCGGGCGGCGGCCAGTGTGTCCTCGTACGCGCCCTCGGATCCGAGGCGTTCCCCCTCGGCGGCGGTCAGTGTCAGCCGACCCGCCGACCAGGGGGCGGTGGTCTCCACCGGTGAGGTCCGCACGCCGGGCGCGTCGGTCCGTACGAGCCACAGTGCCCGGTCCGCGTCCGGGACCAGTACGTGCGTGGCGTCGCGCAGCCACGGCACGGCGGGGGCGGACCCGGTGAGCCGGCCGCCGTCGGCGGTGATCCGGCGGCGCGCCGGGAAGGCTCCGGTGGCCACCGCCTCGCCCGTGCCGAGGGCGGGCAGCAGCCGGGCGCGCTGCTCGGGGCTGCCGTGCGCGGCCACGGGGAGGATCCCGTACGCGCAGGTGGCGGCGTACGGGACCTGCGCGGTGGTGCGGCCCTGTTCCTCCAGCAGCAGGACCAGGCCGAGCAGGCCGAGCTCCTCGACCGCAGCGGTCAGTCCGGCCGTGGTGAGGGCCTTCCACAGCTCGGCGTCACTGCCGGTGCCGGCCTCGGCGAGGCGTTCGTGGGTGGCGAGATCGGAGAAGATCCGGGCGGCGAGACCGGCCGCGGCGGTCTGCTCCTCCGTGGGGTGGAAGTCCATCAGCCCTCGTTCCCTCTGAAGACGGGGAGTTCGAGGTCGTCGTCGACGCGCAAGAACTCCAGCTGGACGGGGAGGCCGATGCGCACCTTGTCGTAGGGCACGCCCGTGATGTTGCTGACGATCCGGACTCCCTCGGCGAGCTCGACGAGCGCGACCGCGTAGGGCGGGTCGAAGGCCGGGAAGGGCGGGTGGTGCATGACGACGTAGCTGAACACCGTGCCGGCCCCGCAGGCCTCGACCGTGTCCCAGTCGGGGCTCGCGCAGGCGTTGCAGCCGGGGAGCCACGGGAAGCGCAGGGCGGCGCAGGACGTGCAGCGCTGGATCAGCAGTTTGTGATCGCGCACCCCGTCCCAGAACCCCTGGTTGTCGCGGTTGATCACCGGGCGGGGGCGCTGCGCCGGTGGGCGCCGCACCGGCCGGGCGGCGGGCGCGTACTTGAGGATGCGGAAGCGGTGGGTGCCGGCGAGCTCCCCGTCGGCCTGGACATCCATGCGGGTGGTCACGAAGTGGCCGGTGCCCAGCTTGGTCGTCTTGCGGGGCGACACGGTCTCGATGACGGCGTCGAAGGTGATCGCGGCGCCGGGGCGCAGGGGACGGTGGTACTCCTGCTCGCAGTCGGTGGCGACCACGGAGGTGAAGCCGGCGCCGTCGAGGAGCGCGAGGAGGTCGTCGTAGGCGGAGGAGCGGTCCGCGTGGCCGGAGAGGCCGCCCATCGTCCAGGCCTGGAGCATGGTGGGGGGCGCGATGGCGTCGGGCCCGGCGTAGGCGGGGTTGGCATCGCCCATCGCCTCGCACCAGTGTCGGATCATCGGCTCGTTGACCAGGTCCTTGCCGCGGCCTGCGGTGGCTGCCGGCAGGCCCTCGAAGGCCGCCAGCAGCGTGTGGAACCGGGCGGCTGCCTCCTCGGCCGCGGCCGCGAGCTCTGTCGCAGCCGGGCCGGCAGCCGTCTCAGCAGCCGTGCCGGCGTCCACGTCGTGCACCTCCGCATCCGCGTCGGCCGTCATCGCTTCCTTCCCTTCATGCCGAGCCGCATCATGGCGACGATCTCCCGCTGGACCTCGCTGACCCCGCCGCCGAACGTGTTGATCTGGGCGGCCCGGTTCATCCGTTCGAGCTCGCCACCCGCGAAGGCCTCGGGTCCGCGGATCAGTGCCTCCTCGCCCACCACCTCCTGGCACATCCGGTACACCTCGACGGTGGACTCGGTGCCGAGGAACTTCACCCCGCTGGCGTCGCCGGGGGCCAGGGCGCCACTGCCCACGTCTTGGACGAGGCGCCAGTTGAGAAGGCGTACGGCGGCCAGGCGCGCGTGCGCCTCGGCGAGCCGGGACTGCACCCAGGGGAGGTCGGCGGACCGGTCGCCCGTGACCGGGTCGGGGGTGCGGGCGTGGTCGAGCGCGTACGCGTAGAAGTCCTCGGCCTGCATGCCGATGGCGGCGAGGGCGACGCGCTCGTGGTTGAGCTGGTTGGTGATCAGCCCCCAGCCCCCGTGCTCGGGGCCGACCAGATGGCCCGCGGGCACCCGAACTCCGTCGTAGTACGTGGCCGTGGTGGTGAGCCCGCCCACGGTGTCGATCGGCGTCCAGGAGAAGCCCGCCGTCTCGGTGGGCACCAGGATGATCGAGATGCCCTTGTGCTTGGGGGCCTCGGGGTCGGTGCGGCAGGCGAGCCAGATCCAGTCCGCGTTCTGGGCGTTGGAGGTGAAGACCTTCTGCCCGTCGAT
Source organism: Streptomyces sp. NPDC048331 (assembly GCF_043201215.1). Classification (NCBI taxonomy): domain Bacteria; kingdom Bacillati; phylum Actinomycetota; class Actinomycetes; order Kitasatosporales; family Streptomycetaceae; genus Streptomyces; species Streptomyces sp. NPDC048331. The sequence goes on from NZ_JBICYT010000007.1 coordinate 107,161, forward strand.
CAGCCAGTCGGATCCCTCGCGGACGGCGCGGGTGCGCAGCGCGGCGAGATCGGTGCCGGCCTCGGGTTCCGAGTAGCCGATGGCGAAGACGATGTCGCCCGCGAGGATCCGGGGGAGGAAGTAGTCCTTCTGCTCCTGGGTCCCGTACTTCATCAGGGTCGGGCCGACGGTGTTGAGCGTGACCATGGAGACGGGGGCACCGGCCCGGTAGGCCTCGTCGAAGAAGACGAACTGCTCGTCGGCGCCGCGGCCCTGGCCGCCGTACTCGACGGGCCAGCCGAGACCGAGGAGTCCGTCGGCGCCTACCCGGCGCAGGAGCTCGCGCCGGCGGACCGGATCATCGGGGAGGCCGTCCGGCAGCAGGTCCTGGAAGTACGCGCGCAGTTCGGCGCGGAGCCGCAACTGGCCTTCGGTCGGGGCGAGGTGCACGGCGCGGGCCTCCCGGCATCACATCATCGAGGGAACCTGACTGTCCGTCAGATTCACCTGTGATGTCAAGGTCGGAACGGCATGCGCGAGGGCGCCCGCACTACCGGACCCCAGCCGGTCCGGTCGCACGGACGCCCTCAGGAATCGGAGCGGCTCAGGTCGCGGCTACCACCAGGGGACGAAGTTGACCGCGACGGTCGAGTTGGACTGATCGATCGCGGTGAGGGCCGAACCGTTCACCTGGGCGCTGTTGCTCTGATTGGAGGCGCCGGCCCCCGTGGCCACCTGCTGCGAGGTGGACGAGTTGCCGTTGTTGTTGCCTCCCACACCGCTGCCGACGATGCCGGCCACGCTCGCACTCGATCCGTCGTTCGCGAAGGCGCCGTTGTCGGCCACGGCCACTCCGCCGAAGAGAGCGGCGGCGAGGGGGAGAGCGGCGACGGCGGCCATGACGCGGGCGGTACGGATGCTTGCCATGTCTTTATCCTCCAGAAAACCGAAGTGGGACTTACTCCAAGGCAGTTGGCCGACCGCCTTGTTGGTTCGTTCCGTGTGGTGACGACGTCGCGAGACCAGAGTTGCCCACCGAATCCCCGGCGAACCACCCCGGAGCGCCCGATTCCCCCGCAAGTATGACCAACATCGGATAAACCTCATTCGCGCCCTCGAAGCCCCAGGTCAGCACCCTGGAGGCGGCTGAACCCCGCGTCGTACAAGGGATGAAGCGTTCCGCCAGACCGCCTGTCCCGAACATGCCGAAAAGGGCCGCGCCGTCCGGGAACCCCACCGTCTCCCGGGCCTGCGGCCCTGCAATGCCAAGCTTCACGCCCCCTGCGCGCCCCTACGCGCCCCGGCGTGAGCCGGGGTGATCCATCCGTGCCCCGCCCTGGGGCACCCTCGTAGCGCGATCCACGGTCAGGACCGACCGGGCTCCAGCGCCAGTTACCGGGCTTCCTGCTGCTCTCGCCGTTCCTCTTGTCCGGCGGCGGCGCGTACGCCTGCGAACCGGACCCTGCGACTGCTCTTCACTCTCATGGACTGCACGTCAGAGACCCACTGGAACCTACTGGGACCTACTGGGACCTACTGAGACCTACCACTGCGGGACTGCGGGACTGCGGGACCACCGGCCTACGCGGCGAGCGCGAGCCCGTCCCGGGCGGCACCGGTGGCGGCGGCGGGCACTGTGTGCGAGGCGGCGGGTGTGGGTACCGCGGCGGACACCGCGGCCGAGGTCAGCGTGCGGGAGGTGGTTCCGGTTCCGGCGCCCATGGCCGCGGCGGTGGTGGAACGTCGTACGGACGGGGTCTTGCCGTGCGCCTCGGCGCGGATCCGCTGCTTGATGGTCGGCGGCAGCGAGCCGCCCCGCATCATCGCCCGCCAGCTCCGTCGGGCCGCGACGGCCGGCCGGCGCACGACGGTGGCCTCGGTGCCGGCGGTGCCCTCGGCGGCGGGGGCGGAGGCGGCGGCCGGAGCCGACTTCACTGCGAAACCGAAGCCGGAGAGAACGGCCATCAGGACGGCGAGGACGGAGGTCCAGATCGACGTGAGGATGCTGCGGTGAGTCATGACGAGGTGCCTCGATTCACGATGTTCGGACGGGCGGATCTGAATACATTCGTCATGATGTGGTCGCAACCGTGTCCTCCCCACGACGCGCGCCGATCTTCCGACAAACACCACTCGGAAGGCCCAACCCCGTGGCTCGGCCCTCACACCTCGCTCCCCGGAACCCACGGAAAACCCGCACCCACACCTGGCCTGACCTGCACATTTCCTTCAGCACGCCCCTGACGGACCGGCAAGCCGGGAAATCGCCCAGCCCGCCTTGCCCCGGCGGAGTACGGCCGTGCACGCGGCAGGGCCGCCATGACTGCCAGGCGGGCACGCGACCAAGGAATGGATACGGTCGACGCGTTGAACGAGATGGAGGGAAGCGAGAACAGGGGATCCGGTTTCGAGACACGCAACGTGCTGTATGAGGCAGCCCGATCAGACCTGGCGATATCGAGCGGCATCCCCGTCGGCAGTCATTCCGGTGCGAAACCGCAGAACCGCCGCGACGGTGTTCGACGGGCGCCCGACATGGAAACGGCCCCCGACCGTAGTGCCTGGTCAGGGGCCGTTCCCACTGCGGTGGGTGTGGGATTTGAACCCACGGTGACTCGCGCCACGACGGTTTTCAAGACCGTTCCCTTAGGCCGCTCGGGCAACCCACCTGGCCGGTACAGAGTACCGGCCACGTGGGGGTGGCGGGAGCGGGTCGGGTCAGGAGGCCTGGGCCTTGTCGTAGGCCGCCTTCACCTCGTTGCCGAAGTACGGGCCGTACATCCGGTTCGGGAGGAAGACGTAGCCGAAGCTGTTCACCGAGACCTGGGTGCCCAGGCCCGTGGCCTCGTTGAAGTCCTGGAACCAGGGGCCGCCGCTGGAGCCGCCGGTCATGTTGCAGCCCAGGCTGTGGTCCTTGGTCAGCAGGAAGTCCTTGCCGGTGTTGCCGCTGCAGTAGACCAGCTTGGTGCCGTCGTACGGGGCCGCCGCGGGGAAGCCGAAGGAGTACATCTTCTTGTTGTAGCCGCCGTTGAAGGCGATCCCCTGGGCCCCTACGGCCTGGCTGAGGGTCTGCCCGTTCAGCGGGGCGACGACGGCGAGGCCGACGTCCATGTTCATGTCCTCGCTCGCGGCCCACTGGTCGGTGGCGAAGGTCTTCGTGGCCGACCACTGCCCGTAGGGCGCGGAGCCGTTGTTGTAGGCGGGGACGAAGACCCAGTTCGTGTGCCAGGCGCCCTGGTACTTCACGCAGTGGCCGGCCGTGATGACCGTGCTGCCGTTGGCGCTGGCGACCGAGTCACCGGAGCAGGATGCGGTCCGCTCGCCCATCGTGAAGAAGACGCGGCCCGAGGTCTTCACCACCGCGCCGCCGGTCGTCCAGGCGCCTCCCGCCTGCGGGAACGCCGTGGGGGACGCGGCCGCCGTCGGGGCGACGGTCGTGGGGGTCGCCGATGTGGCGACCGGGGTACGGGACGCTCCGGGGACCGCGGTGACGTCGAGCGGGACGGCTGCGCGCATCCGCTCGGCGGTCCAGAAGCCTTGGGTGGGCTGCTGCCGGAAGGACGCGGGGGCATCCGCGGCGATCGAGGGGCCGGCCGCCGTGAGGGCGCCCGCGACCAGGGCGCCGGCCGCGAGCAGGACGGACAAGGCCGTGCGATGACGATTCACGCATGACTCCTTCTGCCGTGCCCGGGCCGGGTGACGAAGCCGGGCAGGGTGGGGGTGAAGAGCGGTCGGTGCGGATCGGCTGTGCGCGGTTCATGGAACGTCGAGCGTCGTGCGTCGAGCGTCGTGCGTCGTGCGTCGAGCGGATTACCGGGGGCAGAGTGGCACGGGCGCCTCGCAATGTCAGGAGGCAGTCGGAACGTTCGGTCGGTTCCGGCCAGGAAATGGCCAACTCCTCGCCGTTGCGCCATTGTGGGGCCGCCTACGGCGTCAGATCGTGAGCATCACGCCCGCGTACGAGACTCCCGCCACCACCACCCACGCCCCGAGCCCCAGAGCCGCGGCCCGCCCTCCGGTCCGGGCCAGCGTCGGCAGGTGCACCGCGCTCCCCAGACCGAACAAGGCCGCCGCCAGCAGGGCCTCCTGGGCGGTGCGCGCCCATTCCAGCGCTACGTCGGGCAGGACCCCGGTGGCGCGCAGCGCGGCCGCGGCCAGGAACCCGAGCACGAACAGCGGCACCGGCGCCGGCCTGCGGCCCGAGGCGGTACGCACCCCGCGGCGCCGGGCCCGTACCGAGAAGGCCACGGCCGCCACCAACGGGGCGAGCAGCGCCACCCGCATCAGCTTGACCAGGACCGCCTCGCCCAGGGCGGCGGGGCCCGCGGTCTGCGCGGTGGCCACGACCTGGCCGACATCGTGGACCCCGGCGCCGACCCACCGCCCGAAGGCGGGGTCGGAGAGCCCCAACGGCCCTTGGAGAAGCGGGAGTACCCCAATGGCGAGCGTCCCGCAGAGAGTGACCAGCGCCACCGAGGCGGCCACGTCCTCCTCGTCGCTCCCGGACACCTCGCTCACCGCACCGATCGCCGAAGCGCCGCATATCGAGTACCCGGTGGCGATCAACAGCGGCTGGTCTCCGGGGAGTCCCAGGCGACGACCCAGCCAGAGCGTGCCGAGGAAGGTGGCCGCGACCACGCCGATCACCATGGCCACCGTGGCCCAGCCCAACCGAAGCACCTGGTCCAGCCCCAGGCCGAGGCCCAGCAGGACGATGCCCATCCGCATCAGCCGGCGGCCGGCCAGGGAGAGACCCGGGCGCGCGGCCGCGCGTACGAACGTCCGTAGGCCCGGCAGATGCGCCACCGCGATGCCCAGCAGCACCGACGCGGTCAGCATCGGCACGGCGGGCACGAGGCGGTGGACGCACCAGGCCGTCAGCGCGCCGCCGGCGGCCATCGCCAACCCGGTCCACGGAGTGGGTGTTTCACGTGAAACAGGCCGCACCGACGTGCCCTGAGGGCGGTGGAGGAGGGCCATCAGTCGACGGGGAGCGTGTAGACGCGACGGATGCTGGTGCCCAGCCGGGAGACGTCGGCGCCGTACACGTGCACCGATATCGCCTTGGTCGTACAGGAGTTGCGCACCTTGTGGATGTCACCGGGCGGAGCGAACCCGCAGACATCGCCCTGGGCGTTGACCACGTCCTCGGTGGCCACCAGCCGGGCGGGGCCGGCGCCCGGAGCGAGCCGGAAGCGGCGTTCGCTCTCCTCACCCTCGTGCACCCCGGCCACGCACCAGGACACGTGGTCATGGATGCAGGTCTCCTGCCCGGGCAGCCACACCAGTGCGACCACGGAGAAGCTGCCGTCCGACTCGGCGTGCAGGATGTGCTGCCGGTAGCGCTCCGGGTCGCCTTCCCGCTGCGCCGGGGTCAGCAGGTCGGGCGCGCCCAGGTGCGGGGCGAGCCGTTCGCCCACCAGGTACGCGGTGAGGTCGGGGGCAAGCCCCCGCTCCACGACGGTGCGGATCTCACTGACGAGGGCGGCCATCCTCGTGGTGGTGCGGGCCGGCGTGGTGGTGGTCATATCGGCAGCGTGCTGCCGACGTTCCATCACGTCCAACGACAGTTATGACCTGAAATCCCAAGCACTGCTTATGGATCGGTCAGCAGCCGACCCGATTCGCCGCCACCTGTTTCAACGCGTCGAGCACCACGGCCGTCGCCGGGATCCGCAGATGGTCGCGGTAGACGTACGCGGCGATGTGCCGGCGCGCGGCGGGCTGGAGGGCACGCCCGCAGACCCGACTCAGCGAGAGGGAGGGCAGCACCAGGGCCGGCATCATCGCCACGCCCAGTCCTTGTGCGACCAGGCTCTGCACGACCAGGTTGTCGTCGGTGGCGAAGCGGATGTCGGGGACGAACCCCAGTTCCGCGCATTCGTGCAGCAAGTTCGCCCGGCAGCGCGGGCAGCCCGCGATCCACCGTTCCTCGGCGAGGTCGGCCAGGTGCACGGCGCGGCGGCGGGCCAGCGGGTGCCCGGTCGGGAGCAGCACCGTCAGCTGGTCCTCCATCAGCCTGACCTCGGCGACCTCCTCCGGGATCTCCTCGTGCAGCCCGGGATAGGTGAAGGCCAGGGTGATGTCGCACTCCCCGCGCTCCAGTCGGCGCAGCGATTCCGGGGGCTCGCCCTCCAGCAGTTCCACCTGTATGCCCGGATGGTCCTTGGCCAGGCCGCTCAGGGCCTCGGGGACGAGGGTGACATTGGCGCTGGGGAAGCCGCACAGTCTGACCCGTCCGGTGCGCAGCCGGGCGTACGCCCTCAGCTGGGCCTCGGCGGCGGAGAGGTTGCCGAGGATGGTCTCGGCGTGCCGGGAGAGGGACTCCCCGGCCTCGGTGAGCTGCATCTTGCGCCCCACGCGCGTGAACAGCGGGGTGCCGACGGCGCGTTCGAGCGCCTTCATCTGCTGGGTGATGGCGGGCTGGGTGTAGCCCAGCACGCGGGCGGCGGCCGAGTACGACCCGGAGGCGACCACCGCGTGAAAGGTCCGTATGTGCCGAGAATCGAACACCAGCGAAGCATAAGCGGACGTTGGAGGGGCCGTAGGCGGATTCCCGCCTACGGCCCCTCCTCATCGGGTCGCCGCCGCGACCGGTGGTGCTCGGGTGCTGCTACTTGTCGCCGACCCGCGAGCCGAGCGTGATGTCGACCGTGGTCGGCTTACCGCCGCGCAGGTAGGTCAGCTTGACGGTGTCGCCGGGCTTGTACGTCCAGATCATGCTGATCAGGGTCGGGCCGCTGTCGACCGGCTTGCCGCCGAACTCGGTGATGATGTCGCCGGGCTTGAGGCCCGCCTTGCCGGCGGGGCCGTTCGGGTCGACGAGCTCGTTGGCGGCCGCGCCCTGCTCGGAGATCTTGGCGCCCTCGGACTTGGCCTGGAGGTCGACCGAGACCGAGATCACCGGGTAGACCGGCTTGCCCGTCTTGATCAGCGATTCGGCGACGTTCTTCGCCTGGTTGATCGGGATGGCGAAGCCGAGGCCGATGGAACCGGCCTGGCCGCCGCCGAAGCCGCCGTTGCCCGCCGACTGGATCGCGGAGTTGATGCCGATGACCGCGCCGCGTCCGTCGAGCAGCGGGCCGCCCGAGTTGCCGGGGTTGATCGAGGCGTCCGTCTGGAGGGCGCTCATGTACGAGTTCTTGCCGCCGGAGCCGTCCCCGGAGGCGACCGGGCGGTTCTTGGCGCTCACGATGCCGGTGGTGACCGTGTTGGACAGGCCGAAGGGGGCGCCGATCGCGATGGTCGAGTCGCCGACCGCGACCTTGTCGGAGTCGCCCAGCGGCAGCGGCTTGAGGCCGGCCGGCGGGGTCTTCAGCTTGAGGACGGCGACGTCGTAGCCCTGGGCGCGGCCCACGACCTCGGCGTCGTACCGCTTGCCGTCGGAGAAGATCGCGAAGAGCTTGCCGCCGTTCGCGGCGGAGGCCACGACGTGGTTGTTGGTGAGGATGTGGCCCTGCTGGTCGTAGACGAACCCGGTGCCGGTGCCGCCCTCGCCGTCGCCGGCCGAGGCCTCGATGGTGACCACGCTGGGCAGGGCCCCGGCGGCCAGACCGGCGATCGAGCCGGCTTCGCGCTTGAGGTCCTTGGGTGTGTTCGCGGCGCTGATCGTGGTGGAGCCGGTGCCGTCGTCGCTGCGCTGGGCGGCCCAGTATCCGACCCCACCGCCGATGCCGCCCGCGAGGAGGGCCGCCACGAGAACGCCCGCGACCAGGCCGCCCTTGCCCTTCGGCTTGGGCGCGGGGTGGCCGTCGGCGGTCAGGGGAGCGCCCCAGGCGCCGCCGCCGTGGCCGCCGCCCGCGCCGTACGCCGGCACCGTGGGCGGCGGAGGCGGCCAGCCCTCGGCCCCGTGCGCGGCCGGGGCGGGAGCCTGACCGTAGGCGGGGGGCGCCTGTACGGGCGGGATCTGCTGGGTGGGGTCGGTGCCGGGCGCCGGAGTCGGCGGCAGCTGCTGGGTCACCGGCTCGCCGACGGCGGGCGCGGGGGCAGCGGGGGCCGCATCCTGCGTCTCGGAGGCCGGAGCAGGGGGTACGGACGGGGCCGCGGGGGGTGTCGGGGCCGCGGTGCCCTCGTTCTCGTTGCTCACAGCGCTCTCTCCTCGTCACACACGGCTTCAGAAAATTCTCTGGCGATATCGGTCCGACTGAACGTTCGACGTGCCGCACAAGTTCCTGGGCAAAGCCTTTCCCATGACCCGTCAGAGCACTGTAAGCCGGACCTGTGCATCTCTCCCCATTCTTTATATCCGACATTACGGATGCACTCTCGGGGTCCGTCCCGACGCCCGGGGGCATCTCGGTGGCACCATGACCCGGTGACCCACGCAATGCCGCGCACCATCCAGGTAGTCGCCCACCGCGGCGCCTCGGAGGATGCCCCCGAGCACACCCTGGCCGCCTACCGCAAGGCCATCGAGGACGGCGCCGACGGCCTCGAATGCGATGTCCGGCTGACCGCGGACGGCCATCTGGTGCTGGTCCACGACCGCCGGGTGAACCGCACCTCGAACGGCCGCGGCGCCGTCTCCGCCCTGGAGCTGGCCGATCTCGCCGCCCTCGACTTCGGCTCCTGGAAGGACCTCGAGGAGTCCCCCGACTGGGACGCGGACCCCGAGCGCACCTCCGTCCTCACGCTGGAGCGCCTGCTGGAGCTGGTCTCCGACGCCGGACGGCCGGTGCAGCTCGCGATCGAGACGAAGCATCCGACCCGCTGGGCCGGACAGGTGGAGGAGCGCCTCCTCGCCCTCCTCGAGCGCTTCGGCCTGGACACCCCACCGGCCGAGGGTCCGCACCCGGTGCGGGTCATGAGCTTCTCCGCACGCTCCCTGCACCGGGTCCGGGCGGCCGCGCCGACGATCCCGACGGTGTACCTGATGCAGTTCATCTCGCCCCGGATGCGAGACGGGCGGCTGCCGGCCGGCGTGACGATCGCCGGCCCGGGGATGCGGATCGTGCGCAATCACCCCGCCTTCATCCACAAGCTCCAGGGCGCGGGTCACTCCGTACACGTCTGGACCGTGAACGAACCCGAAGACGTTCAGCTCTGCGCTGATCTGGGCGTGGAAGCAATCATCACGAACAGACCTCGCCAGGTTCTGTCCCAACTCGGGCGCTGAAACCCCCATTTACACACCTGCCACCTCCGACCCGTTCGTTACAGGGTGTGCACCGGCGCATCCGCTCCGCATTCGGTCGACATGAATGCGTCAGAGGGGCCCGCTTCGGGCTGCTTCGGCGGTTTCCGGTCCAGGCCATTGGGGCATCCAGACCATGCGTGGGGCTAAGGAGGTTCCGGGGGTGGCGTTGATGGTGGCACAAGAAGTGCCCACGTCGTCGTGCATGGACGTACGCCATGGTCCTGCGGGCGTGGGCGAGGCAAGACACCGGATGCGCGAGCAACTGCGTATCAGCGGGGTGCCCGAATCGGTCGTGGACGATGCCGTACTGATCCTTTCCGAACTGCTCAGCAACGCCTGCCGACACGGCAGGCCGCTCGGTGCTCGGGAGGTCGGGGACGGGGAGATACGCGCCGCATGGCGCGTCGACAGAGCGGGTCGACTGACGGTCGAGGTCACGGACGGAGGCGGGCCCACCCGCCCGGTTCCTGCCACGCCCTCGGTCACCGCACGGGGCGGTCGGGGGCTGAACATCATCAGCGCCCTGGCCCAGGACTGGGGTGTCCGGGACGGAGCGGCGGGTGAGGTCACCGTGTGGGTGATCGTTGCCTGTGGGCCCCGGCACGACGATTTCGCTACGCGCGTTGCGCCCCCGGCGATCGACTTCAGCACGGCATTCGACGACCTCGATCCCTGAACCGGGATCCGCGATCGCCGACGAACACGACCGACCAACAGCACGACAGCAGCACAGTAGTACCGGTCATCCGCACAGGCGGCCGTCCGGGAGCGCACGCCGACCGTGCTCCCGGCCGCACCCAACCGGTTCCGGCGGTACGAACGGCTAGGCTCGCGCCCAGACACGACGCCGTACCGCCGCAACCGGGAGACACGCACGATGGCCAAGAAGCGCCCCGCAGCCAAGACTGCAAAGCCGCAGCTCAACAACGGTGAGATCCCCGTCGTGGGCGCCCGCGAGCCCTGTCCCTGCGGATCCGGCCGCCGCTACAAGGCCTGCCACGGCGCAGCCGCCGCGCACGCCGTCACCGAGCACGTGCGGCGCCCCTTCGAAGGACTGCCGGGCGAGTGCGACTGGGTCGCGCTGCGCGAGCTGGTGCCCGCCGCCACCGTCCCGCTGTCCCTCAAGGGTGGTCTGCCCGAGGGCGTCCCCTCCGTCACCCTGGTGACCGTACTGCCCATGGCGTGGCCGGCGCTGCGCCGCGAGGACGGGTCCGTCCTCCTCGGCCTGCAGAACGACTCGTCCTCCGGGGACCTCGGCCGCGACATGGCCGACACCCTGGAGCGTGCCCTCGTGGCGGAGCCCGGTACGCCGGTCGCCGCCCGTCGGGTTCCCGCCGAGGGTCCCCGACTTCAGGATCTCCTGGACGCCGACGGCGGTTTCGAGCCGGTTGTGCACACCGGCTTCGAATTCTGGATTCCGGAATCCGAGAACGCCCAGAACGCCTCGCCCGAGATCGCCGCCTCGCTGGAGCGCGCCAACGCGGCCGCCATTCCCACCGTCAAGCTGACCGGCGTGGACGCTGCCTACTGGTGCGAAACGCCGGACAAGAACCACCTGCGGTGGGTCATGCCGCACCCCGAGGAGAAGCTGCTCGACGCCCTCGCGCGACTGCACGCGGCCGGCACGTCCTCACTCGGCGAGGGCACGAAGCTCGTCGGCTCCTTCCGCGCCCACGGCCTGATGGTCCCGGTCTGGGACCTGCCCACCGGGGTCACGGCCGACGACGTCGAGAAGCCCGCTGCGGAGTTCGCCGAGCGGCTGGCCGGGGCTCTGGCCACGGACGCCCCGCTGACCACGGAGGAGCGTCGGGCGCGCGGCGGACTCACCAACCGCCAGGTGACGCTCAGCTGACGGAACGCCCGCGCGGAGCCGGTGACCGGAGTCACAACTCCCGCTAATCGTCTGCAAATCGGTGTCTGAATATCGGAGATCGAATTTGCGTACAGGCGATCTCTTGTTACCGTTCTTGTAGCCCGGTCGCTGGTGCATCCCCCGTCGCCAGCGACCGGGCCCTTGATTTTCCGGGTCCGATCAACGATCACCCGGCGCCGGTGAGTTGCTCCCGGACCTCAAGAGCAGTTCCCCTTCATCATCCGGAACTGCAAATTCCGCTACAGCCGAGTAACTCTCCGGGTCGCCTGCCGAAGCCTCCTTCGGCGTCTCGCACAAACCCGGTTCGTCCCCCGCGCCCACCGCGCACCGGATCTGGACCGTACGTCCGGCCGGACCCATCACCGTCAGCACCGCGTCCACAGCGCGACCACTTGTATTCCGGTAGTAACTCCGGCCCCACGTCTGACCTTCACCGGCCAACACACAGGTTTGCGCCTCCACTCCGTGCGGCGAGGACAACTCGGGGCCGCAGCGGGAATCCGTACGGGGTTGCTCGGCCGGCCCGGGCTGCTGCGGGTCGGCCGTCGGCGTCGAACGCGCGGGCGCGGCCGAGGACGTACGGGAGGAGTCGGAAAGGCCGAGCGCCGAGAACAGGCCGCCGCCTTTCCCGTCGTCCTGACCGGCAAAGTCCGGCCCGGCGATCGCGCCGGCGAGCGGGAGCGACAAGATGATCAACACACCGGCGCCGATACCGATCAGGCGGAGATTCATTCGCCGAACATAGCGAGGCGGGAATGGGGCACGGAGATCCCCGCGCCCAATTCCCTTGGAAACGCGTCCTGCTGGCACCCGTACGAGTGATCCTCACAGGCCCGGCAGGTCAGTACGCGAGCCTGCTGCCGCCACCGGGCGCACCGCTGCTGGCCTCGACCAGAGCGTCCACGACCGCCTCGATCTCAGGCAGCCAGAGCTTTCCCTCCGATGGCTGCGATGCCTGCGCGCGTACCTGTGCGTGCGCCCGCGCATCCGCCCTGGCCCGCGTCGAACGTGCCCGCGGCTGCCGCGCCGTCGACTGCGCGCGCGGCTCCCGTTCCCAACGCACCTGGCCACCGCTGGACGCGGCGGAGGGCGGCAGCAACAGGTAGCCGCCCTCACCGTGGAAGCGCAGGGAGGAGGGCACATGGTCCTTCGCGTACAGGATTTCGCCGAGCCGCTCCAGGGAGTAGGGCTCCACCAGCAACGCCCAGCGCGTGGGCGTGGCAACCACCGGACCGAGCCGCATGCCCTGCGCGTCCAGTCGTACGAGGGCGCGCGCGGCCGCGCCGGCCGGCAGGCTCACCGCGCACGGGGCGGTCCCGCCGGTGGCCATCAGGACGGGGGCGGTGGGCCGGTTGGTCCACCACCAGGTCACCATCCGGGGGTCGGTGGTGGCGGCGAGCAGGCCGGGGTCGAAGGGGTGCGCGCCGGGGACGGCGCAGTCGGGGTCGGGGCACGCACATCGCGTGCCGTCGGAGCCGGAACGGCCTACGCCGGGCAGGACGGGCCAGTTCCAGGTGCCGGCGCAGACGAGCGCCGCGTCGAGGAGATCGGACGAGCCGTCGCTCCGTGCCGGGTCGGGGCGCAGGAATTGAAAGCGATCGCGGAGCCGCTGGAGACGCCTTCCGAGGATCTCGCGCATGTGCGCTCGTTCCTTTCCGTTGAACGCCGAGGGGCCACATCACACCATGTAACCGGTGTCTCACCACACGTACAGGTTTCGCGTCACTGTCCGCCAGAAGCAGGTTCACACGGTTCGTGCAGTTTCTTACAGGTCCATCAAACGTCCCGCGGGGGTGGAGCGCGACCCGCGCCGGCCACCGACACCGGCGGCCGCCGCTAAGGACGACAGACCGCGCCGAGTGGTTCCCGGCGGCGCCAACTGGCCGCGTGCATCACCGAGTACGTACCCGAGGCCCCGCGGAGCCCGCTCAGTCGATCGCAAAAACCGACTGCTTCCCGCTTTTTCCGGCCAAGTTCTAGCCTTGGCTCGACCGTGAGTTGCGGCCCCACGGACACCAGGATTCCCACCTGGGCAATGCTGGACATGCATCCATGTGTGCGTGTAGATGTGGATTCCTTGATGGCGGCGCAGCACGATCTGGGGGTTTGCGATGCTATTTGGCGAATCGCACCAGGTGGAAAGGCGGACGCCATGAGCGCCCCGCATCTGCCGAAAGTGGCTGGAATCGATCCAGCAGTAACGGCGTCGCCGCACACTGCGGCGCCCACGCCCGCCCGGACCACCCCCGCACCGGCCCCTGCGCCCGGCGGCCCGGGCAGTGTCATCCAGGACCGGCTGGCGGGCATGGTCTCGGACCTCACCACCCTCCACGAGCTCACCGAACGCCTCGCTCGCACCGCTGATCTCGACACCTCGCTGCGCGAGTTCCTGCGCGCAGGAGCCACGCTCGTCGGCGCCCGCCGCGGGCTGATCGTCCTGGAGCCCTCCGACGGACTCGGCCCGACCAGCACGATCGGCCTCGGGCTCGGCCACGCGGAGCTCGGCCACATCGAGACCGTGCCGCGCAGCGCCACCTCCTACGGCCGGATCCTCGACGGCCTGCCCGACGCCCAGGGCGGCTCCGAGTTCCTCCCCGAGCCGGGCGCACCCCCCGGAACCGGGGGTTTCGCCGCCCCCGTGGACCCCCGCCACCGTGAGGTCGCCGCCCGACTCGGCTACGCCGCCAGCTACTCGCTCCCCCTCACCGCCGAGGCCACCGGCCGACTCGGCGCGGCCGTCTGGCTCTACGACGAGCAGGCCGAGCCGAACGACCGCCGGCGCGACCTCGTCGGGCTGTACGTGCGGCACGCCGCCGAGCACCTGGCCCGGATGCTGGAGGTGGAGCGCTCCCGCTCGCACCTGGCCACCGTCGCCGAGGAACTGCTGCCGAGCCGGCTCCCCCGGATCCCCGGGGTACAGCTCGCGGCCCGCCACCACACCGGGCCGCTCGGCGGGGGTGACTGGTACGACGCCCTGCCGCTGCCCGAGGGTGCCCTGGGCCTGGCCGTCGGCTCCGTCACCGGCTCCGGGCCGAGCGCCGTCGCCGCGATGGGGCGGCTGCGCGCCTCGCTGCGGGCCTACGCCGTCATGGAGGGCGAGGACCCGGTAGCGGTCCTGTCCGACCTGGAACTGTTGCTGCGCCTCACCGAGCCCGCCCGCTCCGCCACCGCGCTCTTCGCCTACTGCGAGCCTGCCGGGGGGCCGCAATCCACCGGCCAGGGCAGCAAGATCATCCTGGCCGGTGCCGGGCACACCCCGCCCCTGCTGATCGGCGAGCACCGCACCGAGTACGTGGAGACCTCGCTCTCCGCGCCCCTGGGCATGCTGTCCTGCTGGGAGGCGCCGAGCGTGGAGATCGAACCCGCACCCGGAGAAACGGTGCTTCTCTACACCGACGGGCTGCTGCACCACACGGGCGACCCGATGGACCGGGCCTACGCCCGGCTGCACGCCGCGGCCGCGGGGGCTCCCCGCAGCGTCCGCGAGGATCCGGCCGCCCTGTGCGAGCACATCCTGCGGACCGTGCTGCCCGGGGGGAACCCGACCGACGCACCCGAGGACATCGTGTTGCTCGCGGCCCGGTTCGAATGAGACCCGGAGCTGTTCCGAATCGTGACGGACGGCACGATTCGGAACAGCTCTCTTCCGCACACGCATACGATGGATGCGGTCCACACCCAGGTCCGTACCGTCGTAGCTGAGGAGAAGACGTGGCTGACGAGCTCACCCCGGAGACCCCGGAAGAAGAGCAGCCCAAGAAGACGCACAAGCAGCGCAAGAACGGTCTGTACCCGGGCGTCAGCGACGAGCTCGCCGAGAACATGCGCAGTGGCTGGGCCGACACCGAGTTGCACGGGCTGGAGCCCATCGCCCAGGCCACGCACACCCTCGCCCGCCGCGACGCGCTGTCCCGGCGCTTCCCCGGTGAGCGTCTCGTCGTCCCCGCGGGCCGCCTGAAGACCCGCTCGAACGACACCGAGTACCCCTTCCGGGCCTCGACCGAGTACGCGTACCTCACCGGCGACCAGACCGAGAACGGCGTCCTGGTCATGGAGCCCAGCGGGCCGGCCGGGCACACCGCCACCATCTACCTGCTGCCGCGCTCCGACCGCGAGAACGGCGAGTTCTGGCTGTCCGGCCAGGGCGAGCTGTGGGTCGGCCGCCGCCACTCCCTCACCGAGGCCGAGCAGCTCCTGGGCATCCCCGCGAAGGACGTCCGCGAGCTGGCCGAGGCCCTCACCGAGGCCGAGGGTCCCGTCCGCGCGGTGCGCGGGCACGACTCGGTGATCGAGTCCGCCCTCACCGACAAGGTGACCAAGGAGCGCGACGAGGAACTGCGCGTCTACCTCTCCGAGGCCCGCGCAGTGAAGGACACGTTCGAGATCGGCGAACTGCAGAAGGCCGTCGACTCCACCGTCCGCGGCTTCGAGGACGTCGTGAAGGTCCTCGACAAGGCGGAGGCCACCTCCGAGCGCTACATCGAGGGCACCTTCTTCCTGCGTGCCCGCGTCGAGGGCAACGACATCGGTTACGGCTCCATCTGCGCCGCCGGCCCGCACGCGTGCACCCTGCACTGGGTCCGCAACGACGGCGACGTCCGCTCCGGTGACCTGCTGCTGCTCGACGCCGGCGTGGAGACCCACTCCCTCTACACCGCCGATGTCACGCGCACCCTGCCGATCAACGGCACGTACACCGACATCCAGCGCAAGATCTACGACGCGGTCTACGAGTCCCAGGAAGCCGGCATCGCCGCGGTGAAGCCGGGTGCGAAGTTCCGCGACTTCCACGACGCCTCCCAGCACGTGCTGGCCGAGAAGCTCGTCGAGTGGGGCCTGCTGGAGGGCCCGGTCGAGCGGGTCCTAGAGCTGGGCCTGCAGCGCCGCTGGACCCTGCACGGCACCGGCCACATGCTCGGCATGGACGTCCACGACTGCGCCGCCGCGCGCACCGAGGCGTATGTCGAAGGCACCCTGGAGCCGGGCATGTGCCTCACCGTCGAGCCCGGTCTGTACTTCCAGGCCGACGACCTGACCGTGCCCGAGGAGTACCGCGGGATCGGCGTCCGGATCGAGGACGACATCCTCGTCACCGAGGACGGCAACAGGAACCTCTCCGCGGGTCTGCCCCGCACCTCGACCGACGTCGAGGCCTGGATGGCGCGCCTGAAGGGCTGACGCCCGCGCGTCGCGCACCGATGGGCGGGACTCCTCCACGGGTCCCGCCCATCGGCGTTCCCAGGACACCCGGGACACCTACGGCATCCACGACGTCTACGACACCTTCAGGAGCGCGTCGTCGCGCCACTTCAGCATCTTGTCGAAGCTCACCACCGCACCGCGGCCCGGCCGGTTGCGGAAGCGGACGTGGTCGGCGAGTTCGGCGATCAGGTGCAGGCCCCGGCCGTGTTCGGCCAGGGAGGGTCTGCGGCGGGCCACCGTCGCGGGCGGGAACCCCGGACCGGAATCGGTCACCTCGATGCGGCAGCAATCCCCGTCCAGATAGGCCGTGACGTGGTACGCCTCGGTATCGTCCGGGATTTCGCCACCTCCGCCGTGCTCCACCGCGTTCGCACACGCCTCGCTCAGTGCCACCGAGAGTTCGAAGGAGATGTCAGGGTCCACCCCCGCGGTCTCCATCGTCCCCAGCAGCAGCCGCCGGGCGAGCGGCACGCTCGCGGCTTCGCGCCTCAAGTGGAGAGACCACCAGATGCTCATACGGTTACGTATTGCCGCCCGCGAGGGGGCGTAAGCGCTCTGCGACCGTCCGACACCTCAATACGCCCGTCCGGCCGATGCGGCTCTCCCGGGGAGCGGTGTATACGGCCGCACCCGGCGGTCCCGAACGCGCCTCGCACACAGGACTCATGCGGACCTTCCGGACCTGCCGTATGAGGGGCCCGGGTCCAGTGCGATGATGGCCCGGCCATGTCCGACCCCCACGCGACGCATGCCGGAGCCGGCCTCCGACTGATCCGGGCCGCGGTGTTCACCGCGGTCTGTGTCGTGCTGTCCGCGATCGGGCACGCCCTGGCGTCCTGCGCCACCGTGCCCTGGTGGTCCCTGTGCTTCGGCTTCGTCGCCGTCTTCGCGGTCGCCGCCGCGCTCGCCGGCCGTCGGCGCACGCTGCCGGGCATCGCCGCCTCGCTCGCCGCGGGACAACTCGGCCTGCACGCGATGTTCGGCCTCGGCCAGCACAGCGCCGCGGCCGCGCAGGCACCGGCGGGCACCGCCGACGCCTCGCTCGCCGAGCTCGCCGCACGGCTGGTCTGCGGGGGCAACTCCGTACCGCTCAGCGCGGCCGACGCCCGGCAGATCCTGGAAGCCGCGGGCCTGAACCCGGCCGCCCTGGCCGAGCAGACGGCACAGGCCGCTCAGACCGGGCAGGTCGTGGCACAGGGACACGAAGCGCACGCGCACGTGGCCCAGGCCGTCACCATGGCCCCCGCGACCGGCCTGTTCAGCCCGGCCATGCTGGCGGGCCACCTGCTGGCCGCGCTCGCCGCGGGCTGGCTGCTCGGTCGCGGAGACGCCGCGCTCTTCCGGCTGGTCGAGCTGTCCCGTCGCTCCGCCGGAGCCGCTCCGATACGTCCGCTGCGCGCCGCCCTCGTCCTCGTACGCGCCCTCGGCGCCGGGCTCCCGAGCGCGGCCCCCCGTACCCCGCAGGGCCTGCGGACCGGGTCCGACCCCGCCCGCCACACGGGGCGGGAAGCACTGCAGCACACGGTGATCCGGCGCGGCCCACCCATGGCACTCGCCCTCGCAGCCTGACGCGGCACCCTCCTTCCCGGACACCCGGCGGGACACCGGTGCCGCGAACTCCGTGCGCGCCCGTGCCCGGAGCAACCGCCACCACCGCTTCCGTGGAGTGTTCCTGTCATGAAGACCTCTCGCGTCTCCATCGCCGCCGCCATCGCCGCCGGTGCCGTCCTCGTCCTCTCCGGCCCCGCCTTCGCCCACGTCGGCGTGCAGCCCGCCGGTGAGGCGGCCAAGGGCGGCTACGCGACGATCAACTTCAAGGTCCCCAACGAGCGGGACAACGCGTCGACCACCCAGCTGGAGGTCAACTTCCCGATCGACCAGCCGCTCAGCTCCGTCATGCCGCAGGACGTTCCCGGCTGGACCGTGAAGGTCGAGACGAGCGACCTCGACAAGCCGCTCACCGTGCACGGCAAGCAGATCACCAAGGCCGTCACCAAGGTGACCTGGTCCGGCGGCAAGATCGAGCCCGGCAAGTTCCAGCAGTTCCCGCTCTCCGTGGGCAAGCTGCCCGAGAACGTCGACCAGATGGTCTTCAAGTCCATCCAGACGTACGACAACGGCGAGATCGTCCGCTGGATCGAGGAGGCCAAGGACGGCGCCGCGGAGCCGCAGACCCCCGCGCCCGTCCTGAAGCTGACCGCCCCCAAGGGCGACGACCACCACGACAGCGGTGCGAAGGCCGACGAGCCGAAGAACGCCGACAAGGACGCCGAACACGGCCACGCCAAAGCCACCGCCGAACACGGCTCCGACACCACCGCGCGCGTCCTCGGCATCGCCGGCATCGTCGTCGGGCTCGGCGGTGTCGCCTTCGGCATCGCCTCGCGCCGCCGCTCCGCCTGACCTGCCGCGCCCATCGGCGCCGTCGTTCCGAAACGTCCGTAGCACCCCCGATCCCAGGGACATTTCTTCATGCGCACCACACGTGTGACGGTCGCCGCGCTGCTCGCGGCGGCCGTACTCACCCTGACCGCCTGCGGCGGTGAGTCCGCCAAGCCCGGCGGGGTCACCCAGATCTCCGGCGGTCAGAGCACCGACAAGGCCGCGACCCTCCTGGACCGCCCCTTCACCAAGCCGGAGCTCGTCCTCACGGACACCACCGGCAAGCCGTGGAACCTGCGTGAGCAGACCAAGGGCAAGCCCACGCTGATCTACTTCGGCTACACCAACTGCCCCGACGTGTGCCCGCTGACGATGAGCAACATCGCGGTCGCCAAGAAGGCGCTCCCCAAGGCCGACCAGGACAACCTCCGGGTCGTCTTCGTCACCACCGACCCCGAGCGGGACACTCCCGAGTCCCTCGCCGCGTGGCTCAAGTCGCAGGACCCGTCCTTCGTCGGACTCACCGGGGACTTCGCCACCATCCAGGCCGCCGCGCGCACGCTCGGCATCGGCATCGACCCCGCGACGAAGGACGCCGACGGCGACGTCGTCTCCATGCACGGCGCCCAGGTCATCGCGTTCTCGCCCAAGACCGACGAGGGTTACGTCCTCTACGGCGAGGGCACCACCGTCGACGACTACACCAAGGACCTGCCGAAGCTGATCAAGGGGGAGAACCCGTGAACGCCCGCACCACCCGCTCCCTCGCCGCCGCCCTCTCCCTGACGGCACTGCTCGCCATATCCGGCTGCGCGGGCGAGGCCGAGCCGAAGATGACCGTCAGCGGCGCCTTCATGCCCGAACCCGTGAACGACAAGATGGCCGGCGGGTTCCTGGTCATCAAGAACGGCTCCGAGACCGCCGACAAGCTCACCGGCGCCACCTCCTCGCTCTCCGACGATCTTCAGATCCACGAGACCAAGGACCAGAAGATGCAGCAGGTCCAGTCGATGGACGTGCCGGCGAACGGCGAGCTCCGGCTGGAGCGCGGCGGCAACCACATCATGTTCATGGGCCTCAAGAGCACTCCCAAGGTCGGCGACAAGGTCAGCGTCGAGCTCCGCTTCGAGAAGGCCGGTCCGGTCAAGGTCGAGCTGGACGTGAAGGACCGGACGTACAACGCCCAGGCTCCGGCGGCCACATCCGGCAACCACCACTGACGGACCGAGGAGCTCACGCCATGACGGCCACCGTCCCCGCCCCCTCCACGGCCCGCGTCCGTGCCACGGCATTCCTGCCGCGGCTCGCGCTGGTCCTCGCGGCCCTGCTGGCAGCCCTGTTCACCGCGGCCTCACCGGCCACGGCGCACGCCGCACTCACCGCGAGCGACCCCAAGGACGGGGCGGTGGTCGCCACGGCGCCCGCCCAGGTCACTCTCTCCTTCTCGGAGCAGGTCGCCATGGGCGACGACTCGATCCGCGTCCTGGACCCCCAGGGCAAACGCGTGGACACCGGCGAGCTGCGCGACATGTGCAGCGGGAGCATCGTCCGCTACGGCACCGCCCTGCACGCCGGACTGCCGAACGGCACCTACACCGTCGCCTGGCAGGCCGTCTCGGCCGACAGCCATCCGATCTCCGGCGCCTTCACCTTCTCCATCGGCGCACCTTCGGCCACCGATGTCTCCCTGCCCACCACGCGGGCCGGCGGCGGCCCCGTCGGCATCGCCTACGGGATCGCCCGCTACGCCGCCTACGCCGGGTTCACCGTCCTTGTGGGCGGCGCCGCCTTCATCCTGCTGTGCTGGCGCCGGGGCGCCGCCGAACGACCGCTCCAGAAGCTCGTCGTGCGCGCCTGGGTCACCCTGACCGCGGCCACCCTCGCCATGCTGGTGCTGCGGACCCCGTACACCGGGTCCGGGAACTTCTCCGACGTGTTCGACCTCGACGGGCTCCGGGCCGTCCTGCAGACCAAGACCGGGGCCTCGCTCGTCTCCAGGCTTCTCCTGCTGGGGGCTGCCGCCCTGTTCGTCGCGGTCCTCTTCGGTGTCTACGCACGCCGTGTGGCCGGCTCCGGACCCGATGAGTCCGACGGGGCCGACCAGGCCGACGGGTCCGACCAGGCCGACGGGTCCGCCGAGGCCGATGAGATCGACAGGCCGGACGACACCAGCGATCTCACCTTCGGGTTGGCCATAGGCGGAGCCGTCGTGGCCGGCGGTATCGCCGCTACGTGGGCCCTCTCCGAGCACGCCTCCACCGGTGTCCAGCCCGGTATCGCCATGCCCGCGGACATCCTGCACCTGATGGCCGTCGCCACGTGGCTCGGCGGTCTCGCCGCGCTGCTCGTCGCCCTGCACAAGGTCCCCAAGATCGAGCGCGCTGCCGTCCGGCGCTTCTCCCGGGTCGCGTTCGTCAGCGTCCTGGTACTCGCCGTCACCGGCGTCTACCAGTCCTGGCGCCAGCTCGGCAGCTGGTCCGCCCTCACCGGCACCGACTACGGGCAGTTGCTGCTCCTGAAGGTCGGCCTGGTCGCCGTTCTCCTCGGCATCGCCTACGTGTCCCGCAAGTGGACCGCACGGCTCGCCGAGGCCTCCACGGACGACGAGGTCGCCGTAGCGGCCCGGGTGGCCGTGGGGCCGACCGCCGATGATGTTTCACGTGAAACCGCGCCGGGTGCCGTCTCCGAAAGCTCCTCCGGTGTTTCACGTGAAACAGAGCCCGTGGCCGTCCCCACGGACCCGAAGCGGGCCGCCCAGCTCGCCCGGCAGCGGGCCGCACGCGAAAGCGCGCGGGAGAAGCGGGTTCGAAACGCCGACCCGGAGCGCGCCGGCCTGCGCCGCTCCGTCCTCGCCGAAGCGGCCATCGCCGTGATCCTGCTGGCCGTCACCACCGTGCTCACCGGCACCGAGCCCGGACGGACCGTGGAACAGGAAGCGGGCCGCGCTTCCACCACCACCGCCGTACCCGACCGCGCCGTCAAGATCACCCTGCCTTTCGACACCGGCGGCCCGAACGGCAGGGGGTCCGTCCGACTCGAACTCGACCCGGGACGGGTCGGCGCGAACACCCTGCACCTGTGGTCCGAATCCGCCGACGGCACCCCCTTCGACCTCCCCGAGGTCAAGGTCGCCTTCACCCTCCCCGCCAAGGACATCGGCCCCCTGCCGCTCGTCCCCGAGAGGGCCGCCCCCGGACACTGGACCGCTTCCGGCGTCCAACTGCCGCTCGCGGGTGAATGGCGCATCGACGTGACCGTCCGCACCTCCGACATCGACCAGACCACCGTCCAGAAGACTGTGAAGATCGGCTGACCAGCGTGACCGAGACCAACCCCGACATCGAGATCTCCCGACGCAGGCTGCTGGGTACCGTCGGTGCCGCGGGCGCCGTCGGGATCGCCCTCGGCGGCACCGTCGGCGCCCTGGCGAACTCCGCACTGGACGGCTCCGGGAGCGGCTCCGCCCACGGAGCGGCCGGCAGTCTGGCCTCCCTCGGGGCCACCCAGGTCGCCTTCGACGGAGACCACCAGGCCGGCATCACCACCCCGCTGCAGGCCAAGGGGCATCTCGTCGCCTTCGACCTCACCGCCGGGGCGAGCCGTACGGAGGCCGCCGCGCTGCTGCGACGCTGGTCCGACACCGCCCGGCGGCTGATGGCGGGCGAGCCCGCCTCGACCTCGGACAGCGGGATCGCGCTGGACGCGGGACCGTCCTCCCTCACCGTCACCTTCGGCTTCGGCCACTCCTTCTTCGAGCGCACCGGCCTGACCGCACGCCGTCCGGCGGCCCTCGACCCGCTGCCGGACTTCTCCTCGGACCGGCTGGACGCCCAGCGCAGCAACGGCGACCTGTGGGTCCAGATCGGCGCCGACGACGGCCTCGTCGCCTTCCACGCGCTGCGCGCCCTGCAGAAGGACGCCGGGGAGGCCGCCCGCGTCCGCTGGCAGATGAACGGCTTCAACCGGTCTCCCGGCGCCACCGGCACCCCGATGACCGCCCGCAACCTGATGGGCCAGATCGACGGCACCGGCAACCCGAAGCGCTCGGAGCCCGACTTCGACAAGCGGATCTTCGTGCCCGGGAGCGGCCCCGGCCCCGCCGAGCACGCCTGGATGGCCGGAGGCTCGTACGCCGTCGTCCGCCGCATCCGGATGCTCCTCGACGACTGGGACAAGCAGTCCCTCGCGCAGCAGGAGCAGGTCATCGGGCGTACGAAGGCCACGGGCGCCCCTCTGACCGGCGGCGGCGAGACCACTGAGATGGCGCTCGACAAGCTCGGAGCCGACGGGAAGCCCGTCATCCCGGCCAACGCGCACGCCCGGATCTCCGCCCCCGAGCAGAACGGCGGGGCCGCCATGCTGCGGCGGCCCTTCTCCTTCCACGACGGGATCGGTCCCGACGGCGCTCCCGACGCCGGGCTCCTCTTCGTCTGCTGGCAGGCCGATCCGCTGCGCGGATTCGTACCCGTTCAGCGCAAGCTCGACCGCGGCGACGCGCTGTCGCAGTTCATCCGGCACGAGTCCAGCGGCCTGTACGCGGTTCCGCCCGGCCCCCGCAGCGGCGAGTACGTGGGGCAGCGGCTGCTCGAAGGATGAACAGCGATCCGGCGGGCGGCACCCCGGCATTAGGCTGATCGCATGTCAGCCACCCGCTTCACGTATCTCGGTCCCGAGGGCACCTTCACCGAGGCCGCCCTGCGCACCCTGCCGGAAGCCGCGACCCGCGAACTCGTCCCGATGGTGTCGGTCCCGGCCGCCCTGGACGCCGTGCGCAACGGTGAGGCGGCCGCTGCCCTCGTCCCGATCGAGAACTCGGTGGAGGGCGGAGTCACCGCCACCCTCGACGAGCTGGCCTCGGGCGAACCGCTGATGATCTACCGCGAGGTGCTGCTTCCCATCACCTTCGCGCTGCTCGTGCGGCCCGGCACCGCCCTGTCGGACGTCAAGACCGTCACCGGGCACCCGGTCGCCCAGCCGCAGGTGCGGAACTGGCTGCGGGCGAACCTGCCCGACGCGGTGTGGGAGTCGGCCGCCTCGAACGCCGACGGCGCCCGGCTGGTCCAAGAGGGCCGCTTCGACGCCGCCTTCGCGGGTGAGTTCGCCGCCGCCACCTACGGGCTCGTTCCGCTGGTGACCGAGATCCACGACGCGGAGAACGCCGAGACCCGGTTCGTCCTGGTCGGACGCCCCGCCCGGCCGGCCGCACCGACCGGCGCGGACAAGACCTCCGTCGTGCTGTGGCTCGGCGACGACCACCCCGGTGCGCTGCTGGAGCTCCTTCAGGAGTTCGCGGTCCGTGGGGTGAACCTGATGCTGATCCAGTCCCGTCCGACCGGACAGGGCATCGGCAACTACTGCTTCGCCGTCGACGCCGAGGGCCACATCTCCGACCGACGGGTCAGCGAGGCGCTGATGGGCCTCAAACGGACCTGCCCCCAGGTCCGCTTCCTCGGTTCCTACCCGCGCGCCGGTGTCGCTCAGAGTGATGTCCGGGCTCCTCGGCACGGGACCTCGGACGGTGACTTCACGGCCGCCTCCGACTGGCTGGGGCGTTGCCTCGACGGGCGGGCGTAGCACCGCCGTCCACTGTCCACAGAGTTATCCACAGGCAGAGATGGGGACCTGGGGACAAGTCGACAGAACGGCGCGACAAGGTCGACAAATCGCCCGGGTGGCTCAGGTTTCGCTCTGGGGAGCGGCAGGTGAACGGTGTCACCTCCGCATCACCGATCAACTCTTTGGGGCGAGGCATTCCCACCCGAATGAGTGTGTGAGGGTGGTTTGAACCTTGATTCGTCTCGACCACCCACCGATCAGGAATGATCTATTCCTGTGTCCACAGAGGCAGCGCACAGCCTGTGGATAAGCTGCGGATCACGGCAATTCCTGTGGACAAGAAGCCCCTCCGGCCCCTGCTCAGGGCGCGTCCGACCGTCGGCATTCTGCCCCTTTTCAGGGAATGGGCCGCTTTTATTGACGCTTCGAGAAGGGCCACTTCCGGTCAGCCGGCGAGACTTATCCATTCGCCGCAATTAGGACATAGCGACACGCAGCGTGATATCGGTGTGATCCCAGGAAGCCCGGCCCGGTAGCCTGGAGGGGTGATTGACCTCCGGCTGCTCCGTGAAGACCCTGACCGTGTCCGCGCCTCGCAGCGCGCCCGTGGAGAGGACGTCGAACTCGTCGACGCGCTGCTCTCCGCCGACGAGCGCCGCAGGTCCTCCGGCATGCGCTTCGACGAACTGCGCAATGAGCAGAAGTCGCTCGGCAAGCTCATTCCGAAGGCCTCTCCGGAGGAGCGGGCGGAGCTGCTGAAGAAGGCCGAGCAGCTCAAGCAGGACGTCAAGGGCGCCGAGGCCGAGCAGAACGAGGCCGACGAAGCCGCCAAGCGCCTTCTCCTCCAGCTCGGCAACATCGTTCACGAGGACGTTCCGGTCGGCGGCGAAGAGGACTTCACCGTCCTGGAGACGCACGGCACCATCCGTGATTTCGCCGCCGAGGGCTTCGAGCCCAAGGACCACCTGGAACTCGGCGAGCTGCTGGGTGCCATCGACGTCGAGCGCGGCGCCAAGGTGTCGGGCTCGCGCTTCTACTACCTGACCGGTGTGGGCGCCCTCCTGGAGCTGGCGCTGGTCAACGCGGCCATCGCGCAGGCCACCGAGGCCGGCTTCATCCCCATGCTGACCCCCGCCCTGGTCCGCCCGCGCGCCATGGAGGGCACCGGCTTCCTCGGCCAGGCCGCCGAGAACGTGTACCACCTGGAGAAGGACGACTACTACCTGGTCGGCACCTCCGAGGTCCCCCTCGCCGCGTACCACATGGACGAGATCATCGACGCCGAGAAGCTGCCGCTGCGGTACGCCGGCTTCTCCCCGTGCTTCCGCCGCGAGGCCGGCACGTACGGCAAGGACACCCGCGGCATCTTCCGCGTCCACCAGTTCGACAAGGTCGAGATGTTCTCCTACGTCGCGCCGGAGGAGGCCGAGGCCGAGCACCAGCGGCTCCTGGAATGGGAGAAGCAGTGGCTGACCGGGCTGGAGCTGCCGTTCCAGGTGATCGACGTCGCCACCGGTGACCTCGGAGCCTCCGCCTCGCGCAAGTTCGACTGCGAGGCGTGGATCCCCACCCAGGGCAAGTACCGCGAGCTGACCTCGGCCTCGAACTGCGACAGCTTCCAGGCCCGTCGCCTGTCGATCCGCTACCGCGACGGCAAGAAGACCCAGCCGCTGTCCACGCTGAACGGCACGCTGTGCGCCGTGCCGCGCACGATCGTCGCGATCCTCGAGAACCACCAGCAGCCCGACGGTTCGGTACGAGTGCCGCAGGTGCTCCGCCCCTACCTCGGCGGCCGCGAGGTCCTGGAGCCGATCGCCAAGTGAGCCCGGCCCCGTTCCCGTACAAGCTCGTCGCGACCGATCTCGACGGCACGCTGCTGCGTAGCGACGACACCGTCTCGGAACGCACCCGTGAAGCGCTCGTCGCGGCCACCGCAGCGGGCGCGGCGCACATCGTCGTCACCGGTCGGGCCGTGCCCTGGACCCGGCACGTACTGGACGATCTCGGCTACAAGGGGATCGCCGTGTGCGGGCAGGGCGCGCAGGTCTACGACGCGGGTGCGCACCGACTGCTGACCTCGGTGACGCTGGACCGGCAGCTGGCCGGTCTGGCGCTGTCGAAGCTGGAGGCCGAGATCGGCCCGCTGGCCCTGGCCGCGAGCCGGGACGGGGTGGACGGCGAGGTCCTGTTCGGGCCCGGGTACCAGGTGCAGGAAGGCGGCCTCCCGGCCCGCTACCTGGAGGATGCCAAGGCGCTCTGGACGGCTCCGCTGAACAAGCTCTACATCCAGCACCCGGAGCTGGACGACGACGCGCTCGTCAAGGTGGCCCGGGAAACGGTGGGCAGCCTGGTCGACATCGTCATGGCGGGTCCCGGCATAGTCGAGATCCTGCCGTTGGGTCTGACCAAGGCCACGGGCCTGTCGCTGGCCGCGCGCCGGCTGAAGGTGAAGGCGGCGGAGACGATCGCCTTCGGTGACATGCCGAACGACATCCCGATGTTCGGCTGGGCCGCGCACGGAGTGGCGATGGCCCATGCCCATGCCGAGCTCAAGGCCGTGGCCGACGAGGTGACGACCTCCAACGACGAGGACGGCATCGCGGTGGTGCTGGAGCGTCTGCTGGGCGCCGCGTAACGCGCACGACGGAGAAGAGAGGTCCGGGACAGCCCGCGCCGCAAGGCGCGCTCGAAGTGGCTGCCCCGGACCTTTTGTTGCTCCCCGCACCACTCACTCTGCACCGGGCGCAGGTCCCTTACCAGCGAATTTCCGCGCATCAGCCGTGCAGCCGACGGCGGCGCCAGTAGGCGACGGTGACGACCCCGAGGAGCGGCCCCCAGAGCACCAGCGGGGCGTAGCAGAGGGTCATGAGCCACCAGCCGGCTCCCGTGGGCGCTCCCGGTGCCTCCATGCTCGTGCTCCAGTGGAAGGAGGCCGAGACGGTGACCAGGGTGACGGCGACGGCTCCGAGAACAGCCGGTACGACGGCCGCGAGGGGCGGGATCCGGCGACCGCGCAGCCAGGGGATCCAGCTCGGCACCACCTCGCCCCAGCGCTGCACGAGGCCGAGGGTGAGGAGGCCGAGGCCTTCGGCGAAGAGACTGAGGGCCACCAGGTAGAAGGACCACTTGCCCGGGAAGAGCTCGGCTTCCAGTCCGCTGCCGACGCCCCAGCCGACGGGTATGCCGACCGCGATGGCCAGCCTCCACAGACCGCTCGGGGCGAGGGTGAGGGCGGCCGCGTGTGCGGCCCAGCGGATCGGCCGGCTGACAGCGGGGGCGGTCGGGGCGGTCGGGGCGCTCGGCGAGGCGGGGGCGGCAGTGAGCGTGGCCATCGTCCAAGTCCTTTTCGTGAGGCGGTCGGTGATGACTCAAGCCTGGTCGGGCCGGCCTGCCGGGACCATCGACCGATCAGCAGGCCCGTGGTGGCGGCGCGGGGGCCGGCTCTGCCGAACGGCAGATGCTCCGCCCCCGTCAGCGCTCGTAGGGTCGCCCCATGACCGTGAACACGCGTGCGTTCTATGCCCCGTTGCTGGCTGCCGGGTCGGCCGGCGGCCTCTTCGCCGCGTTCCTGGGGGTACCGGCGGGGTGGGCACTGCTCTGGTCCGGTCTCCTGCTGCCGCTGCTGGCTCTGGTGGCGCGCTGGTCTCCGGCGCGTCCGGGGGCCGCCGCGGCGTCGCTGGGCGTGGCGGCCGTCGCGCTGTGGCCGGTACCTCTGATGTGGGGGACGGCGTCGTGGCTGGAGATCTGCGGGGCGGCGGCGTTCTGGGCGGTGCCCGCGCTCGGGGCCCTGGCGGCCGGGGGACACCTGCGCCGTCAGGCGAGCCGGATGCGCCGGGCCGTCCGGGACGGCCGACGGGACCAGCAGCTGGAACTGGCCCGGGACCTGCACGACTTCGTGGCGCACGACGTGAGCGCCATCGTGGTGCAGGCCCAGGCAGCCAGGTTCGTGGCGGACCAGGACCCCGAGCAGGCGGTCCGGGCGCTGGAGCGGATCGAGGCGGCGGGGCTCGGCGCGCTCGCCTCGATGGACCGAACGGTGCACGCGCTGCGCGAGGCGGCCGGCGTGCGGTCCGCCTCGGTCCCGGGGACCTCGGAGCTGCCCGGACTGGTGGAGCGGTTCGAGGGCGGTGTACTGGACGCCGATCCCACGGCGGTCCGGGACTTGTCGCGGGAGGCGGACACCACCGCGTACCGGGTGGCCGTGGAGGCCTTGACGAACGTACGCCGGCACGCGCCCGGGGCGGCGATCGTACGGGTGCGCCTGCACCGGGTCGCGGATGGCATCGAGCTGAGCGTGGCCAACTCCGCACCGGCCCGGGGCGCGGGCGGACTGCGGGGACCGGTGCGGCGGCGGAGCGGAACGGGGCTGGCCGGTCTGCGCGGCAGGGTGGAGGCGGCGGGCGGGACACTGCGGGCCGGCGCGAGCGCCGACGGAGGGTGGCGGGTTCGCGCTGTTTTCCCGGCCCAGGGACGCACCCTCGGGTGATCATGGCGACGTGACCACACGCATCCTGATAGCCGACGACCAAGATGACATCCGCAGCGGTTTCCGGTTGATCCTGGACTCACAGCCGGACATGACCGTGGTGGGGGAGGCCGCGGACGGGGAGAGTGCGGTGGCGCTGGCCCGAGAACTGCGGCCCGATGTGGTGCTCGCGGACATCCGGATGCCGCGGCTCGACGGGCTGGAGGTGACCCGGCTGCTGGCGCCGCGGACACGGGTGGTGGTGGTGACCACCTTCGACCTGGACGAGTACGTGCACACCGCGCTGCGCAACGGCGCCTGCGGCTTTCTGCTGAAGCGGTCCGGGCCGACGCTGCTGATCGAGGGGGTCCGGGCGGCGATGGCGGGGGACACCCTGATCAGTCCGCAGATCACGGTGCGGCTGCTGAGCCGCCTGGCGCAGGCGGGTCCGGTCGCCCGTCCCGCGACGCATCCGCTGACGGAGCGGGAGGTGGAGATCGTGCGTCTGGTGGCGCGGGGGTTCACCAACGCCGAGATCGGCGCCGAGCTGTTCATCAGCGCGGGGACGGCCAAGACCCACATCGCGAACGTCCAGGCCAAGCTGGGGGTCCGGAACCGGGTGGGAATCGCCGCCTGGGCATGGGAGCACGGCGTCGCCACGCCGGATTCACACGCGGACCCCCACGACATCCCGTGAGGGCGGTCCCGCGTCCCGCTCATGTTTCACGTGAAACGACGTTGCGGGTCAGCGGCCAGGAGAGCAGGCCGACGGAGAGCGCGATGGCGTGGCCGAGGTCCGTGAAGGTGCCGCCGGTGACCAGGGGCATCCCGAAGAAGGCGACCGCTCCGGCCAGGTAGAGCCATCTCCAGGGGCTGCGGAGCCGGTAGGTGAGGACGCCGATGGAGGCCGCGAGCCCGTAGCTGACGCCGATGTCGACGACGTGGGTCATGCTGTGCGGGGCCCGGTGGTCCTGGATGGCCGTCAGGAGGATCTTCTGGCTGACCAGCGTGGCGACGATATGGGCGGTCGCGACGATCAGGAGCCAGCGCAGGGTGCCGAGCCAGCGTTCGACGGGGGCGTGGAACACCTCGAAGAGCACGGCGTAGAGGGCGAGCGAGGCCGGGTTCGCGATCCAGAAGGCACTGCTGACGAGCGCCCGGACGGGGTACTTGACGAGCTGGTTGATGTTGCTGCTGTTGCGGTGGAGCAGGACGCTGTCGACGCGGTCGGGTGCGACCGCGACGATGACGCTGGTGACGGCGATGATCAGAAGCCAGATGTGCGTTCCGGGCGAGGAGCGTATCCAGGACCGCAGCGGCCTGGACGGCTCCGGCTCGGTGTGCGCGACCATGCACCGATGATGCCGCGCGAACCTGTGCCCCGCCTGGCCGGTGGGCCGGGCGGGGCACAGGTTCGAAAGCGCTGCGGTGGGACCTACTCCTCGCCCGCCAGGGTGAGGCGGCGCAGCTTCTGGCCCGCGTAGACGGTGGCGCTCACGGTGACCGCGCAGAGCAGGATCACGGCGGTGGGCAGACCGACGGTGGCGTCGACGTACCCGTTCCCGGCGACCTTCTCCGCGACGGACAGGGCCCACTGCTGGACACTGAGCGTCTTGGCCCCGGAGACCAGGCTGCCGAAGAGCGACTCCCAGATCAGGGCGTAGACCAGTCCGAAGACGACCGCGTGCCGGCTGACGGTGCCGAGCAGCAGGAACAGCGCGCTGTAGGCGATCGAGGCCACGAGGGCGGCGATCGTGTAGGCGACGGCGATCTGCTGGCCGTTGCCGTTGAGGATGTATCCGGCGATCAGGGTGGGGATCGCGGAGAAGACCATCGTGACGGCGATCGCCACGATCAGCTTGGTCATGATGATCTTCGGGCGCTTCACCGGCTTGGCGAGCAGGTAGACGATGGAGCCGTCGTCGATCTCGGGGCCGATGGCTCCGGTGCCGGCGATGACGCCGATCAGCGGGACCATGGTCGCGAGGGCGAAGCCGCCGAGGAGGTCGGCCGCGACCTTGTCGTCCACGCCGACGAAGGCACGGACGACGAGGGCGATGACGATCAGCAGCGCGGGCAGCGCCAGGAGGATCAGCGCGCGGCGTCGGCCGAGCAGGGCCCGGTAGGTGAGCCGGGCAACGGTGGGTTCGTACATGGGTGCCAGCTCCTTTCAGGCCGCGACGAGGTAGGAGAAGACCGACTCGAGGGACTCGTCGGAGGGCGAGACCGTCAGCAGCCGGATGCCGTGTTCCCGGGCCACGCGGGGCAGCAGCTCGGTGAAGCGGCCGAAGTCGACGGCCTGGATGCGCAGCGCGCCTTCCTTGAGGTCGACCTCGATGCCGGCGGTGGAGGGATCCGCGATCAGGGCCGCGGCGAGGGCCCGGTCGTCGGAGGAGCGGATGAGGTACCGGTGCGGACGGTCCGTCATCAGGCGGCGGATCTTGCGGAAGTCGCCGGAGGCGGCGTGCCGGCCGGCCACGACCACCTCGATGTGCGAGGCGAGCTGCTCGACCTCCTCCAGGATGTGGGAGGAGAACAGGACGGTGCGTCCCGAGTCGCCCATGCGCCGCAGCAGGTCCATGAGCTGCATGCGCTGGCGCGGGTCCATGCCGTTGAACGGCTCGTCGAGGAGCAGCACGGCCGGGTCGTGGACGAGGGCCGAGGCCATCTTCACGCGCTGGCGCATGCCCTTGGAGTACGTGGAGATCTTGCGGTCCTGGGCGTACTCCATCTCGACGGTGGCGAGCGCCCGCTGGGCGGCCGCGTCGTCCAGGCCGTGGAGTTCGGCATTGGCGACCACGAACTCCCGGCCCGTGAGGAAGTCGTACATGGCCTCGCGCTCGGGCACGACACCGATCTGCTTGTAGACCTGCTCGTTCTGCCAGATCGGCGCGCCGTCGAGGGTGACGGTGCCCGTGGAGGGAGCGAGGAACCCGCCCATCATGTTGATGAGGGTGGATTTCCCGGCACCGTTGGGGCCCAGGAGGCCGGTGACACCGGGGCCGATGGTCATGGTCACGTCGTTGACGGCTACGACGTTCCCGAACCAGCGGGAGGTGTGGTCGATGTCGATGGTGGTCACAGCCCGGCCTTCCGGTAGCGGGCCATCAGGGCGGCGTAGGAGCCGACGATGAGGCCGAGGGCGACGAGCAGGTAGACCACGCCGACACCGGCCGAGGGGCCCTCGCCGCCGGGGAAGGCGGAGGTCGCGTTCAGGAACGCGGTCTGTACGCCGTCGATGAGGGTGATCGGGGAGAACAGGCCCATCCACTCGATGGCCCCGGTGTTCCCGGTGCTGTAGGAGATCCCCTGGACC
Source organism: Streptomyces sp. NPDC048331 (assembly GCF_043201215.1). Classification (NCBI taxonomy): domain Bacteria; kingdom Bacillati; phylum Actinomycetota; class Actinomycetes; order Kitasatosporales; family Streptomycetaceae; genus Streptomyces; species Streptomyces sp. NPDC048331. Next base: position 139,070 of record NZ_JBICYT010000007.1, read on the forward strand.
GCGGTCACCGCGCCGAACGGGATCAGCAGCACCGCGATGATCGCGGCGACGCCGAACCCGCGACGCGGGGTGAGCGCGGCCATGACCAGGCCGAGGCCCGCGAAGAGCAGCGACAGCAGCAGAACCGACACGAGTCCCTGCCCGAATCCCTTGGTCTGATGGGCGAAGTCGAACTTCGCGAGGAGCGAGCCGATCCACATGATCAACAGCGGGGTCGCGGTGAGGATGAACAGGGCCGAGGCCATGGCCGCGTACTTGGCCACCACGTAGTCGACGCGTTCGATGGGCCGCGAGAAGTAGAGCGGCACCGTCTTGAAGCGCAGGTCGCGCGAGACCGACTGCGGGGCCTGCGACGCCAGGAAGAGGCCGATGATCACCTGGGTGGTCAACGCGTACGTCGTGTACTTGATCGGCAGGTCGGTGGAGCCGGGTACCGCGATGGCGACCGCGACGATGATCAGCGCGGGTACGCACATCACCGCGAAGAGAAGCATCGGGAGGACCTTGGACTTGGCGGAGCGGCCGAGTCCGTAGGCACCGCGCAGGGACTGCGAGAACAGCGACTTGCGGGCGTAGGCGCGGCCGAGCCGGGGTCCGTCGTAGGACCGGTAGCCGATGTTGTGGATCTGGGTCGAGGTGTCAGGCGCCATCGGAACCGGCTCCCTTCTGCTGGACGGTGGGCGAGGGCTGGTCGTTGTCGCGGAAGACCTCCGCGATGTGGTGACGGCGCTGCTCCATGCGGACCAGGCCGATGCCCAGGTCGGCGACGGTGTCGCGGACGGTGTCGTACGTCTCCTCGCCGGTGGCCTCGACGAGGAGGATGTGACCGGCCCCGGGCAGGCCCTGCTCCTCGCCGACGTGCAGGGTGACCCCGGCCTCGGTGAGCGCCTTGCGCAGGGCGGCGGCGCCGTCCGGGTGGGTGTCGGAGTCGGTGACCTCGACCGCGAGGGTCGTGGTGATCTGGGTGAAGTCGCTGGTGGAACTGGAACGCAGCAGCTTGCCGCCGTCGACGACGACCACGTGGTCGCAGGTCCGCTCCAGCTCACCGAGGAGGTGGGAGGTGACCAGGACTGAGATGCCGAAGTCGGTGTAGATCCGGCGGATCAGGCCGAGCATCTCGTCGCGGCCGACCGGGTCCAGGCCGTTGGTCGGCTCGTCGAGGAGCACCAGCTGGGGGTCGTGGACGAGGGCTTGGGCGAGCTTGACGCGCTGCTTCATGCCGGTGGAGTAGCCGCCGATGGGGCGGTAGCGCTCCTCGTACAGTCCGACGTGGCGCAGGGTGTCGGCGGTGCGCTCGCGGGCCGCGGTCGGCGGCAGCCCGGACATGCGCGCCATGTGGACGACGAACTCGGTGGCCGAGACGTCGGGTGGCAGGCAGTCGTGCTCGGGCATGTAGCCGACGCGTTCACGGATGGCGCTGCCATGCGTGTGGACGTCGAGGCCGAGCACGGCGGCGCTGCCCTCGGTGGCGGGGGACAGTCCCAGCAGAATCTTGATCAGCGTGGACTTGCCGGCTCCGTTGGCACCCACGAGGCCGGTCACACCAGGCCCGATGTCCAGGGAGAGCCGGTCGAGGGCGGTCACTCGGGGGTACCGCTTGCTCAGGCTTTCGGTCGCGATGACAGTCACGGGTTCGACGTTAGTGGCGTAGCTCTCGCGAAACGTCAGACCTGGAGTTGGATCCCGCCTCAGCCTTCAGGCGTACACACCCGTACTGGAGGCTGATGTGGACCCGACAACTTTGTCCACAGGTCCGTGCACGACCCTTGACGTGATCTCCGGTCATTGTCACATTCATCAGTGTCAACTTACGGGCGCGTACGGCTACACGGATGGACGGGCTGAGATGGCTGGGGACACCAAGCAACGCACCGCGCGACTCTCCGGACGGCTCTCCGGACAGCTCTCCGGACGGCGCTCCGCCGACCTGAGCGGCTTCAGAGAGGTGCAGCGCCTGGCGTACGAATGCGCCGAGGCCGTCGCCGCGCAGCTGCGGCCCGGGGTGACCGAGCGCGAGGCCGCGCGAATGCAGCGCGAGTGGCTGCGGGAGCGCGGGGTGCGGGACTGGTTCCACCTGCCGTTCGCCTGGTTCGGGGACCGCACCGCCTTCGCGAACTTCAAGATCCCGCTCCAGTTCTTCCCGACCGACCGGAAGCTGGAGCCGGGGATGCCGTTCATCCTCGACATGGCGCCGGTCCACAAGGGGTACGCGGCCGACATCGGCTATTCGGGCAGCCTCGGGCTCAATCCGGTGCAGGACCGGCTCATGTCCGATCTCCAGGCGCACCGCACGCTGATCCTGGAGCAGGTGCGCGACGGTCGCTCGCTCCGCGAGATCTACGAGAACGTCGAACGGCTGATGACCCGGCAGGGGTACGCCAACCGACACCGGGCCTATCCCTTCGGCGTGATCGCGCACAAGATCGACCGCGTCAAGGAGCGGCGCTGGTCACCGACCGCTTTCGGCTTCGGCACCCAGTCCCTCAAGGGACTGGTCGGTGACGCCCTGCACGGCCACCGCGAGGGCTGGTCCCCGCTGTGGAGCCCGTACCACTTCTCCGACCACCCGCCGCAGCCCGGCCTGTGGGCGGTGGAACCCCACCTCGGATTCCGGGGTACCGGCGCGAAGTTCGAGGAGATCTTGGTCGTCACCGACTCCCAGGACCCCGAGGAGAGCGCGTTCTGGCTGGACGACGATCTGCCGCACGTGCGGCGCTGGGCCGAGGAGAAGGCAGCATGAGCGACATGGATGGAGCGGCAGCGGTGGGCCTGACGGGTGCGCGTGAGCGCCGGGTGAGCACCGGGGGGGTGGAGCTGTGCGTCGTCGAGCTCGGTGAGACGGGCCGGCCGACGGTGGTGCTGGTGCACGGCTACCCGGACAGCAAGGAGGTCTGGTCGGAGGTCGCCGAGCGGCTCGCGACCCGCTTCCACGTGGTGCTCTACGACGTACGCGGCCACGGGCGCTCCACCGCACCGCAGCCGCTGCGCGGCGGCTTCACCCTGGAGAAGCTGACCGACGACTTCCTGGCGGTGGCGGACGCGGTCAGCCCGGACCGGCCCGTGCACCTGGTCGGCCACGACTGGGGCTCCGTACAGGGCTGGGAGTTCGCGACGGTCGCCCGCACCGAGGGCCGGATCGCCTCCTTCACCTCGATGTCGGGGCCGTCCCTCGACCACTTCGGACACTGGATCAAGAAGCGGATGGCGCGGCCCACCCCGCGAGCGGCGGCGCAGCTCCTCGGCCAGGGCGCCAAGTCCTGGTACGTCTACATGCTGCACACCCCCGTGCTGCCGGAACTCGCCTGGCGCGGGCCGCTCGGCAAGCGGTGGCCCGCGATGCTCCAGCGCGTCGAGAAGGTTCCGGCCGGCTCCTATCCGACGGCCTCGCTGCCTTCGGACGCGGCGCACGGTGCCTGGCTCTACCGCGACAACGTACGGCCGCGACTGCGCCGGCCGCGCCCCGACGCGTACGCCCACGTACCGGTGCAGCTGATCACCCCGACCGGGGACGCCTTCCTGTCCGAGCGGCTCTACGACGGCCTGGAGCGGTGGGCCCCGGACCTGGTGCGCCGGACCCTGCCCGCCAAGCACTGGGTGCCCCGGACCCGGCCCGACCAGCTGGCCGCCTGGATCACCGAGTTCGTCGACGACCGGGAGGAGCCCGCCACGCGGGCGCCGGAACGGAAGGCCCCCGGCAGGTACGCCGACCGCTTCGCGGGCCAACTGGTCCTGGTCACCGGCGCGGCCAGCGGCATCGGCCGGGCCACCGCCTTCGCCTTCGCCGAGGCCGGGGCCCGGGTGGTCGCCGTCGACCGCGACGCGGAAGGCGCGGTGCGCACGGCCGACATGGCCCGCCTCGTCGGCGCCCCCGCAGCCTGGGCCGAGTGCGTGGACGTCAGCGACGAACAGGCGATGGAGAAGCTCGCGGCCAAGGTCGCCGCCGAGTACGGAATCGTCGACGTCCTGATCAACAACGCCGGGATCGGCCTGTCCGGCGCCTTCCTCGACACCACCGCCGAGGACTGGAAGAAGGTCCTGGACGTCAATCTGTGGGGTGTCATCCACGGCTGCCGGATCTTCGGGAAGCAGATGGCCGAGCGCGGCCAGGGCGGACACATCGTCAACACCGCCTCCGCCGCCGCCTACCTGCCTTCCAGGACCCTGCCCGCCTACAGCACCTCGAAGGCCGCGGTGCTGATGCTCTCCGAGTGCCTGCGCGCCGAACTGGCCTCGAAGTCGATCGGCGTCTCCGCGATCTGTCCGGGCATCGTCAACACCAACATCACCGCGACCTCGCGCTTCGCCGGGGTGGACGAGGCCGAGGAGAAGCGCCGCCAAGAACGCTCCTCACGGCTGTACGGGCTGCGCAACTTCCCGCCGGAGAAGGTCGCCGACGCGATCCTGCGGGCGGTGGTGCGCAACGAGGCCGTCGTACCGGTGACCCCCGAGTCCAAGGGCGCCCTGTGGATGTCCCGCTTCGCCCCGCGCGCCCTGCGACGCATCGCGAGGCTGGAGCCGAAGTTGTGAGCGTGGTGAGCGGGTCCTGGGACCGGATCGACCTCGACCGGCACCCGATCGGCCCGTGCCGGATGACGTTCGACCGCGGCGGCCCGCCGCGCCACTCGCTCGGCGCGCACGACCGCGCGGTGGTCAAGGGCCCGCCGCCTCCGTGGAGAGAGCCCGGCACGGCCATACCCCGCTCCATCCGGCGGTCGTACCATCCCTCGCAGGAGGGCTCGCTGCGCAGGGCGGTCGAGTACCTCGCGGCCTCACCCGCCGCCCGGGCCGCGGCGGGCGCGGTCGGCCGAGCCGCGATGTCGTAGGGAGCCGGGATTGTCCGATCAGGCGGTAGCCGAGTACCGGATCGAGGATCTGGCACACCACAGCGGGGCGACGGTGCGCACGATCCGGGCGTACCAGGACCGTGGCCTGCTGCCGAAACCGGAGCGGCGGGGCCGTTCCAACGTCTACCGGGACACGCATCTGGCGCGGCTGCGCCAGATCGCGGACCTTCTGGACCGTGGCTACACCCTGGCCTCCATCAAGGAGCTGCTGGAGGCCTGGGACGCGGGGCGCGGGCTGGGCGGCGTGCTCGGGCTGGTCGCCGAGGTGCACGGGCCGTGGACCGACGAGGAGGCGGCCCGGATCAGCCGGGAGGATCTGAACCAGCGGTTCGGCGGCCGCCCGGACGACGAGGCCGTGGACGAGGCGTGCGAGCTCGGGGTGCTGGAGCGGATCCCGGGGCGCCCGGACCAGTTCCTGGTGCCCTCCCCGCAGGAGCTGGCGGTGGCCGCCGAGCTGTACGCGGCCGGGGTACCGCTACCGGCGATCACCGGGCACCTGCGGGAACTGCGGGGACAGGTGGAGCACATCGCCTCGCGGTTCCTGGAGTTCACCACCGAGCACGTCTTCGCGCGCTACCTCGGACAGGTGCCGCCCACGGACGCGGACGCGGCGGAGGCGGCGACGATGGTGCGGCGGCTGCGGCCACTGGCCCAGCAGACGGTGGACGCGGAGCTGGCGCGGGCCATGCGGCTCTTCGCGACCCGGCACCTCCAGCGGCACCTGGGGTCGGCCGGCACCCTGGGGCCGACGGGACCCTCGCCGGTGGCGCTGCCGGCCGGGACGGTGCGGGCGGTGCAGGATCTGGTGGGCGCCGATCATGTCGCGGAGTTCGTCCGGGCCGCGACGGAGCGGGAGCTCCAGGCCCGGACGATGAACGATCTGGCGCGCCGCGGCGAGCGGTGACGCCGCGGCGAGCGGCGACGCCCGGGCGAGCGGTGACGCCCGGGCGAGCGGTCGCGGTGCGGGGCTCGGTCACACCCGGTCAAGCCCGATCCACAGATTCCACAGGTTCCACAGGGCGGATCACGCGTTTGTCGTCAAAACCCACCCAAACGGCTGTGGACAAGTCCCCTTTTCCTGTGGGCAACTGAGTTGCCGTCTCACCCGACGGTCTCGTACGTCGCCTTGGTGGGGCTCGCTCCGTCCACCGGAGCCGGCTTCACGCTCCGTCCGAACCGGCCCCCGAACCTGGACCTGGGCCCGGAGCCGGTTCCGGAGGGGGTGACGGACCTCGACCCGGTCCCGTACAGGAGGGCGGCCAGGGCCAGGCCGAGGATCCCGCCGACCAGCTGGGCGCCGACGAATCCGGGCAGCGACTCGGGGGCTATGCCGGTGAAGGAGTCGGTGAAGCTGCGCCCGATGGTGCCCGCCGGATTGGCGAAGGAGCCGGAGGAGGTGAACCAGATCGCGGCCGCGATGTACGCGGCGACCGCCGGCGGAACGAACCTGGGGCGCCCGGTCCGGCCGAGTCCCTGGATCAGGAGCACCAGACCGGCGGTGGCGACCACCTCACCGATGAGCAGGTGCCCACCGTCGCGCACCTGGGTGGCGAAGGTGCCCGGGGTCCGACCGAACATGACCTCCGCGACAAGTGCTCCACCGATGGCTCCCGCGCTCTGGGCCGCGGTGTAGACGAGCGCCTCGCGGCCGCCCAGCCCCTCCCCGCCGATCCGCCTGGACCACCAGGAGGTGAGGGTGACCACCGGGTTGAGGTGGGCGCCGGACAGCGGCCCGAAGATCGTGATGATCAGCCCGAGGCCGATCGCCGAGGCGAACGAGTTGGCGATGAGGGCGACACCGGTGTCGCGGCTGAGCTCGGCGGCCTTGAGCCCGGAGCCGATCACGACCACGAGCAGGCCGGCGGTGCCGACCAGCTCAGCGGCGGCACGGCGTGACAGTGAGGGTTGGGCTGTCATGGTTTCTCCCTCTGAACAGAAGTGGCAATGGAAAATATATTCCGCATCTTGGAAGAGCGATAGAGGGTGTCCACCAGCTGTCACCACCGGTCGTCCCCGAAAAATCCCTGCCCCGAGGCGGTCGGACGGGGCACGCTGGGGCCATGGATGAAAGACGCACCGTGAAGGTGTCGAAGTACGTCTCGAAACACCTGCGACACCAGCCGGAACGCATCGGACTGGTGCTCGATCCCCACGGCTGGGTGGAGATCGACGACCTGCTGCGCGCGGCCGCCGCGCACGGCTTCCCCGTCAGCCGGGCCGAGCTCGACCACGTCGTCGTCGCCAACGACAAGCGGCGGTTCGCCGTCGAGGGCACCCGGATCCGGGCCAGTCAGGGGCACACCGTCGCCGTGGACCTGGATCTTCCGGAGGCCGAACCGCCCGCGTACCTCTACCACGGCACCGTCGCCGCCGCCCTGGAGCCGATCCGCGCCGAGGGCCTGCGCCCGATGGCCCGCCACCATGTGCACCTGTCCCCCGACCGGGAGACCGCCACCCGGGTCGGCGCACGCCGCGGCAGGCCCGTCGTGCTCGGTGTGGACGCCGGGGCGATGCGTGCGGCCGGGCACGTCTTCCGGATCAGCGCCAACGGGGTGTGGCTGGTGGACGCCGTACCGCCGCAGTTCCTGCGCTTCCAGTAGATCCGGGTCAGGGCACCGGAATTCACGCAGAGATTGTCCGACCATCCCCCTAATGTGTGAACCACTCCGGGATCAGTGAGGGGGGACCTCGCGATCACCGAACCATCCCTGTATGCACGCGAGGTGACGCCCTATGACGTCCACGTCCACGCCCCCGTCCACGCCCCCGTCCACACCCTCGTCCACGCCCCACAGCTTCCAGGTCGATCTGCGCGGCCTGGTGGACCTCCTCTCCCACCACCTGTACTCCAGCCCGCGCGTCTACGTCCGCGAGCTCCTGCAGAACGCGGTGGACGCGATCACCGCGCGCCACGCCCTCGACCCGGCGGCGGAGGTCCGTATCCGCCTCTCGGCGTCCGGCGGCCGTGTGACCATCGAGGACAGCGGCATCGGCCTGACCGCCGCCGAGGCCCACTCCCTCCTCGCCACCATCGGCCGTAGCTCCAAGCGCGGTGGCGACGGCGCCGATCTCGACGAACAGGACCTGGAGGCGACCCGCCAGGGCTTCCTCGGCCAGTTCGGCATCGGTCTGCTCGCGTGCTTCGTCGTGGCCCGCCAGATCCGGGTCGTCACCCGCTCCGCCCGCGACCCCCGAGCCGCGCCCGTCGAATGGCTGGCCACGGACGACGGTTCGTACACCGTCCGCGAACTGCCGCACGAGGAAAGGCCGGAGCCCGGCACCACCGTCGTACTGGAGGCCCGCCCGGGCGCCGCGGAATGGGCCGTCCCGGCCAAGGTCGAGGAACTGGCCCGCGACTACGGGTCCCTGCTGCCGTACGACATCACCTTCGACGACGGCGAGGGCGGCGAGCCGCGCCCCGTCACCGACCGGCCCGCCGTGTGGGACCGCTCCTTCCCCACCCCGACCGCCCGTCGCGTCGCCCTCGCCGGCCACTGCGCGCAGCTCTTCGGTTTCACCCCGCTCGACAGCATCGACCTCGACCTCCCGGTCGCCGGCGTCCGCGGAGTGGCGTACGTCCTGCCCGAACCCACCAGCCCCGCCCACCGCGCCGGACACCGCGTCCACCTCAAGGGCATGCTGCTGACCGACCGGGCCGACAACCTGCTGCCCGACTGGGCGTTCTTCGTCCGCGCCGTCCTGGACACGGACACCCTGCGGCCCACCGCCTCCCGCGAGAACCTGTACGACGACGAGACCCTTGCCGCCGTACGGGACGCTCTCGGCGCGCGCGTCCGCGGCTGGCTGGCCGAGCTCGCGGCGAGCGATCCGGACCGCCTGGCCGCCTTCCTGCAGGTCCACCACCTCGGTGTGAAGTCCATGGCCCGGCACGACCCCGAACTGCTCGGGCTGATGCTGCCGTGGCTGCCGTTCGAGACCAGCGACGGCTCGATGAGCCTCCAGGAGTTCGCGGCCGCCCACACGGACATCCACTTCACCCGCACCGTCGAGGAGTTCCGGCAGATCGCACCGATCGCCGCGGCCCACGGGCTCGGCGTCATCAACGCCGGATACACCTACGACGCGGACCTGCTGGCCCTGCTGCCCGCCGTGAGGCCGGAGCTGAAGGTCACCGAGCTCGATGCCGGGGCCGTCACCGAGCGGCTCGACCCGGTGCCGACCGCGACCGAACTGGCGCTCGCCCCGTTCCTGGCCACCGCGCGCGCCCGACTGGAAGCGCAGGGCTGTGACGTGGTGCTGCGCGCCTTCCAGCCCGTCTCCGTGCCCGCGCTGTACCTCGACGACCGGCAGGCCCGCCAGGAGCGCGACCGCACCGCCGCGCTGGAGAGCGCCGATTCCCTGTGGAGCGGCATCCTCGGCGCGCTGCGCGGCTCCGCACCCCGCGCCCGTCTGGTCCTCAACCACAACAACCCGCTCATCCGCCGAATCGCCGCGCTGCCCGACGAGGCACTGACCGGTACGGCCGTCGAATCGCTCTACGGGCAGGCCCTGCTGATGTCCCAGCGGCCGCTGCGCCCGGCCGACTCCACCCTGCTCAACCGGGCGTTCCTCGGCCTCCTGGAGTGGGCGACCCACTCCACCGATGCCCGCGATGCCCAGGAGGACCAGAAGTGACGACGCTGACGCGCGAGGAGATCGTGCGGGGTCTGGCGGAGAACCGCGAATCGCCGAACGGCGCCGCGCGCAACGCCCACGCCGAGGCCTTGGCCGGCGCGGCCGAGACGAGCGGTGACCAGGCCCTGTTCCGCGAGGCACTGGACAACCTGATCAACGCCTATCTCTACAGCTCCGAGTCGTCCAGGATGCTGGTCCCCTTCGCCCGGCTGCTCCAGGAGTACGACAAGGACCCGGGGGCCTTCTCCCACTGGGACGCGCACTCGCTGTTCTGGCAGTTCAAGTGGGTGGCCTCGGCCATCTCCGACTCCCCCGGGATTCCGCTGGAGTCGGCCACCGGCTGGCTGGACGAGATGGATCGCCGCTACCGGATCGCCGGCTACAGCGAGCGGCCCGTACGCGAGGCCGAGCTGTGGCTCGCCGACGCGATCGGCGAGGACGAGCGCGCCGAGCGGGCCTTCCGGCGCTGGCTCGCCGCCGAGCGGGACGACATGAGCGACTGCCGGGCCTGTGAACTCAACGGTCAGGGCCAGTACGCCGTCCTGCACGGCAACGACGCCGAGGCCCTGGAGCTGTGGAAGCCCGTCCTCGACGGTGACCTGACCTGCGCCGAGGAGCCCCACCGGCTGCTCGCCACCTCACTGCTGCCGCTGCTGCGGCTCGGCCGGGCCGACGAGGCGCGCTCCCACCACCTGCGCGGCTACCGCATGGCCCGCGGCAACGAGAGCCTGCTGCCCTCGGTCGGCAAGCACATCGAGTTCTGCGCCCTCACCGGCAACGAATCCCGCGGCCTGGAGATCCTCGCCGAACACGCCGCCCATGTGGCTCCGCTCGCCAACCTCGACGACCGGCTGGCCTTCCACGGCGCCATCCTCGTGCTGCTGCGCCGCCTGCGGGAACTGGGCCATGGGCGGACCCCGGCCGTGCCCTACGAAGGCACCCCGCGAAACGTCGACGAGCTGTACGAGGTGCTCTACGCGGGCTGCCTGGACATCACCCGGCAGTTCGACGCGCGCAACGGCACCACCCGGGTCTCGGAACGCTTCCACGCACAGGTGGACCGGGAACCGCTGCTCGCCGCGCTGCCGCTGGGGGTCCGCAGTGCGGCGCTGCCGCAGACGGCCCCGGCCCCCGCTCCCGGTCCCGCTGCCCCCGGATCCGGGCCGGCCCTGACGGCCGCCGCCTTCACCGACCTGGTGGAGCGGGCCCGCCGCGCCCGGGACATGGGCCATCCGGGCACGGACGCACTGTGGGCCGAGGTGGCGGTACGGCTGGACGCGCAGCCGGAGGTCGATCCGCTGGTCCGCGCCGACCTCGCGGACCAGCAGGCCCTGGCCGCCGGTCGGCGCGGCGACAAGGAGGCGCCGGAGCTGCTGAGCGCGGTCCGGGAGAACTACCGGGCGCTCGGCCTCGCCGAGCGGGTGGCGCTCGCGGAACTGCGGCTGGCCGGTGTGGCAGCGCAGTCCGGAGCCGCGCCGGCGGAGGTCCGGGCCCTGCTGCGCGCCGCCCTGCGGTCCGCCGAGGCGCTGGACGCGGCCGAACCGCTGCGGGCCCGGCGCATCGCGCTCGCGGAACTGTCGGCGATCCGGATGGAGTCGTACCTGCGCTCGGTGGAGGCACCCGACGCGGACGACCACCACGACCACCACGGGGTACTGGCCGCCGAACTGACCGACTTCGTCGCCGCCCATGAGGGCACCGCGGCGGATCTGGTGGCGGAGGCCGAGGAGATGCTGGGCCGGGTGGCGCTGACACAGGGCGACCCGGAACGAGCCGTGCCGCTGCTCGCGGCGTCCGCCGCACGGGCGGTCCTGGCGGGTCGGCCGTGGCAGGCCGTGGACCCGCTGGTGCTGCGGGCCGGGGTGCTGATGACGCTGGAGCGGCAGGAGGAGGCCGAGGTCGCGGCGCGCACCGCGCTGGAGCATGCCGCGGAGGTGACCGACGCCGAGACGCAGGGCGTCGTACGGCTGGCGCTCGCGGACATCCTGCTGCAGCGGGGCGACGCGGCCGGCGAGAGCGCGGAGCACGCGCTGGCCGGAGCCCACTGGTTCGACCAGGCGGGGCTCACGGCCGACGGCGGGGCCCATGCCCGCCTGCTGCTGGCCCGGGCGTACGCGGGCGACGGACGCAGCGCCGAGGCGGCGGAGATCCTGCAGTCGGCGTTGGTCGACCTGCTGGAGCACGGCGACCAGCAGGAGGTCTCCGTACGGGAGTTCCTGGGCGATCTGCTGCGGCGGCTGAACGAACTCCGGCCGGCGGCGGAGCAGTACCTGCTGGCGGCGGAGGTCACCAAGGACTGGGAGGATCCCCGTCCGCAGGCGGGCCTCGCGCATTCGGCCGCCGACGCCCTGAATGACGCGGGAATGGCCGTGGAAGCGGCCGCCGCCTACGAGCGGGCCCTGGAGCTGCACCGGCTGACGGGCGAGGTCCCGGTCGCCGAGGTGCGGATCCTGCGTTCGCTGGCCTGGCTGGGGCTGCGCGAGGAGGTCACCGTCGCCACGGTGGCGGGAGCGCGGAAGCGGATGGAGGAGGCCGTCGAGGTGCTGGAGGCGGCCTTGGCGGCGGATCCCGGAGCCCCCGGGCTGCGGTCCGAACTCGCCCAGACCTGGCACCAACTGGCGCAGGTGCTCGACCGACACGTCCATGCGAATGGCCGGTCCCAGGAGGACGAGGACGACGACGAGGAGGACGAGGACACCGAGGGTGAGGCCGAGGCGGAGCGGGCGACCCCGCTGAGTCCCGCGGAGGTCGACGCGCTGCGTCTGGAGGAGATCGAGCTGTGGGACCGGTCCGCCCGGGTCTACGCCGAGCTCGGCCCCGACCATCTGCGGGACCGGTTCCAGAGCCTGAACAACGCGGCCTGGACCGAGCAGGAGCGGGGCGACGCGGACGCGGGCTCCGACCGCGTCTCCGCGCTGATCGACGAGGCCCGGGCGCTGCCCGAGGGCGACCTGCCGGACTGGCTCCTGCCGGCTGCGGAGCGCCTGCTCGCGCAGTTGAACGACGGGGACTAGCGGTACGGGTCCCGGGGGGGGGGGGGGGGGGGGGGGGGGGGGGGGGGGGGGGGGGGGCCGCCGGCGGGGGGGGGGGGGCCGGGGGGCGGGGGGGGGGGGGGGGGGGCGCGGGCGGGGGGGGGGGGCGCGGGGGGGGGGGGGGGGGGGGGGCCGGGGGCCCGGGCCGGGGGGGGGGGGGGGGCGGCGCCCCCCCCCCCCCCCGCCCCTTTTCGCGGACCGCGTCAGGAAGCGGTCGGCGGCGTCGGACCGCCGGGCGTGTCCTTGTGCGCGATCTTCCCCAGAGCGTCCTTCGCCTTGCCCGTTCCGCTCGTGATCTGCCCGCTGTACTTGCCCTTGGTCTTGGAGTCCACGGCCTTGGCCACCTTGTCGAGACTCTCGCCGATCCGGCCCTCGTGCTGCTGGGCCAGGTCGCCGACCTTGTCCTTCGCCGGACCGAGCTTGGCCTTCAGATTGTCCAACAGGCCCATGGGTCACCTTCCGTCGGCGGTCACTACGTGCGGGCGCCCTCACCGGTCTCGCTGTCCGCGGCCACCGGGGCCGCCGGCTGCTTCGGAATCTCCACGACTCCCGCCTCCGGAGACTTCTCGGCAACCGGCTCGGCCTCCTCGGCCGCACCGGACTCCGCCGCCAGGTCCACCGCCGCGACCTCCTCGGTCACGACATCGCTCTTACGACGAAAAAACCGATCAAAAACGCCCATGTCTACTCCCGTAACGTTACTCGTGTGAGTGAAGTTCCGCGTCGACCGGACCGGCCTGCGCCGGGCGTACGCAGGGCGTATCTCCGGCCGGAACCTCGCCAGGGCAACGACCCCGCCCCCACCCCGTCACGTAACTCGATCGGGTACATGCCGTGAGGTTTGCGAGACTGGGGCCGTGAGGAAAGCAGCCCCCGCTCCGCGGGTCATCGCCGTCGTAGGTCCTACCGCGGCAGGAAAGTCCGACCTGGGCGTAGCCCTGGCCCGCCGATTCGACGGCGAAGTCGTCAACGCCGACTCCATGCAGCTGTACCGGGGGATGGACATCGGCACCGCCAAGCTGACGACGGAGGAGCGCGGCGGTGTCCCGCACCACCTCCTCGACATCTGGGACGTCACCGACACCGCCAACGTCGCCGACTACCAGCGGCTGGCCCGCGTGGAGATCGACAAACTGCTCGCCGAGGGCCGCACCCCCGTCCTCGTCGGCGGATCCGGCCTGTACGTCCGGGGCGCCCTCGACGTCATGGAGTTCCCCGGTACCGACCCCGAGGTCCGCGCCCGCCTGGAGGAGGAGGTCACCCTCCGAGGCTCCGGCGCCCTGCACGCCCGGCTCGCCGCCGCCGACCCGGCCGCCGCGCAGGCGATCCTGCCCAGCAACGGCCGCCGCATCGTCCGCGCCCTCGAGGTGATCGAGATCACCGGCCGCCCCTTCACCGCCAACCTGCCCGGCCACGAGTCCGTCTACGACACCGTGCAGATCGGCGTCGACGTGGCCCGCCCGGAGCTCGACGAGCGGATCGCACTGCGGGTCGACCGGATGTGGGAGGACGGGCTGGTGGACGAGGTCCGCGCGCTGGAAGCCCGTGGGCTGCGCGACGGAATCACCGCCTCCAGGGCCCTGGGCTACCAGCAGGTCCTGGCCGCGCTCGCCGGCGAGTGCACCGAGGACGAGGCCCGGGCCGAGACGGTCCGGGCGACCAAGCGGTTCGCCCGCCGTCAGGACTCCTGGTTCCGCCGGGATCCGCGCGTGCACTGGCTCAGCGGAGCCGCCGCCGACCGTGGGGAACTCCCCGGACTCGCGCAGTCGTTGGTCGAACGAGCGGTCACAGCCTGATCACGTGATGGCATCGGGACGCCTCACGCGCCAGTAGCGGGGCCGGGGGCGTGCCATCATCAAACTCCAGCGGGTGCGATCACCTGCGATGAACGGCGGCGTACTGAGTCCGAGTGGGGAGGGCGCGTGGCGATGGAGGCCGGCCCTCGCGACACCGGGCGGGACGACACCCAAAGGGAAGCGGATCCGATGCTTCTGGACGGGACGGACGGAACGGACGGGCCCACGGGGCTCGGGCTGCCCGCCGATCCGGCGCGACTGACCCCGGACGGCCCGGACGCCCCGGACTCCGCCGAGGCGGAGGCCGCGGCCGGACCCGAGTTCGAGGTCGAGCTGCGCCCGCAGCGCCGTCTGCGCCTGTGGCAGATCGCCCCCATCGCGATGCTCGCCGCCACCGGTTCGCTGATGTTCGCCTTCCCGCTCGCCTTCGAGTTCGGAGACGGCGGTGCGGTGGTCGCCATGCTCGGGTTCCTGATCAGCTGCTGCGCCGGAGGCTGGGGAATGATGGCCGCCCGACGGGTCGGCTACACGTGGCCCGGTCTCCCGGCCCGAGGGAGCGGTCGCCGCCCCGACTGGCGCATGGCCGCGCTGTACGCCGTCGTCGCGCTGGCCGTCGTAGGTCTCGCGGTGTACCGGGTCGCCCGGCTCCGCTGACCGCCCCCCGGCCGGTGCCGCCCTCGTCGATTCCGTCCCTCGGACGGTCCGGCACCTCTGAGCTGCGGCTCGGTACCATGGGCGGGTGACGCAGACCACCCTCTCCTTCCTCAAGGGCCACGGCACCGAGAACGACTTCGTGATCGTTCCGGACCCGGACAACGCCATCGAGCTGCCCGCGTCCGCCGTCGCGAAGTTGTGCGACCGGCGCGCCGGGATCGGCGCGGACGGCGTCCTGCACGTCGTCCGGTCCGCCGCGCACCCCGAGGCCGCGCGCCTGGCCGACGAGGCGGAGTGGTTCATGGACTACCGCAACAGCGACGGCTCCATCGCCGAGATGTGCGGCAACGGCGTGCGCGTCTTCGCCCGCTACCTCCAGTACGCCGGGCATGTCGAGCCCGGCGACCTCGCCGTCGCCACCCGCGGCGGCGTCAAGCGCGTGCACCTCGACAAGGCGGGCGACGTCACCGTCTCCATGGGCCGCGCCGAGCTGCCCGCCGGCGAGGTCACGGTCGGCGTCGAGGACCGGAGCTGGCCCGCGCGCAACGTGAACATGGGCAACCCGCACGCGGTGGCCTTCGTCGAGAGCCTCGACGACGCCGGGAACCTCTTCACCGCTCCCGCCTTCAGCCCGGCGTCGGCCTACCCCGCGGGGGTCAACGTCGAGTTCGTCGTCGACCGCGGCCCCCGGCACGTCGCCATGCGCGTCCACGAGCGCGGCTCCGGCGAGACCCGCTCCTGCGGCACCGGCGCCTGCGCCGTCGCCGTGGCCGCCATCCGCCGCGACGGCGCGGACCCGGCCGTCACCGGCGACGCGGTCGCCTACACCGTCGACCTCCCCGGCGGAACCCTGGTCATCACCGAACACCCCGACGGGCGGATCGACATGACCGGACCGGCCGTGATCGTGGCCGCGGGGGAGTTCGACAGCGCCTGGCTCACCGAAACGGCTTTCGGCTGAAGCTTCCCTCTAATGGGTGATCCGTTTCACGCTGAGCGAGAGGTGGACTGCGCCACGTGGTGGGGTCGGTAACATCAGGCACCGGCCCTGAGGGCTCCACCCATGCCCACCACCGCCGGTCGAAGCCGCCGGAGGTGCCCATGAGTGCAGAGGCCACGAACCCCGAAGCACACCCCGAAGCGCGCCCTGAGCTCCGCAGACGGGGGCGGACCAGGCTCGATCTGCGCCGCCTCGGGCGTGCGGCCCTGCTCGGGCCGACATCGCGAGACCGACTTCCGGACGCCATCGGCCATGTGGCCGAGGCGCATCGGGCCCACCATCCGGACGCCGATTTGTCCATTCTGCGCCGCGCGTATCTCCTCGCGGAGACCTCGCACCGCGGCCAGATGCGAAAAAGTGGTGAGCCGTACATCACACATCCGCTCGCCGTCACCCTGATCCTCGCCGAACTGGGCGCCGAAACCACCACCTTGACGGCCTCTCTGCTCCACGACACCGTCGAGGACACGGACGTGACCCTCGATCAGGTCCGGGCGGAGTTCGGCGACGAGGTGTGCTTCATCGTCGACGGCGTCACCAAGGTGGAGAAGATCGACTACGGCGCCGCCGCCGAACCCGAGACCTTCCGCAAGATGCTCGTCGCCACCGGCAACGACGTCCGCGTCATGTCCATCAAACTCGCCGACCGGCTGCACAACATGCGCACTCTGGGCGTGATGCGCCCCGAGAAGCAGGCCCGCATCGCCAAGGTCACCCGCGACGTCCTCATCCCGCTGGCCGAGCGACTCGGCGTCCAGGCACTCAAGACCGAGCTGGAAGACCTCGTCTTCGCGATCCTGCACCCCGAGGAGTACGAGAGCACCCGCGCGCTCATCGCCGCCCACGCCGGGGAACGTGACCCGCTGCCCGCCATCGCCGACTCCGTACGCGGCGTCCTGCGCGAGGCCGGCATCACCGCCGAAGTGCAGGTCCGGCCCCGACACTTCGTCTCCGTGCACCGCATCGCCCGTACCCGCGGCGAGCTACGTGGTTCCGACTTCGGCCGCATCCTCGTCCTCGTCGGCGAGAACGCCGACTGCTACGCCGTGCTCGGCGAGCTGCACACCTGCTTCACCCCGGTCATCTCGGAGTTCAAGGACTTCATCGCCACCCCCAAGTTCAACCTCTACCAGTCGCTGCACACCGCCGTCGCCACGCCCGAGGGCTACGTGGCCGAGGTCATCGTGCGGACCCGGCAGATGCACCGCGTCGCCGAGGCCGGCGTGGTCGCCCTCGGCAACCCGTACGCCACCGCGACGCCCGACACCGCCGCCACCGACCCGGACGAGGAGCGCGTGGACCCCACGCGGCCCGGCTGGCTGTCCCGGCTCCTCGACTGGCAGCAGTCCGCGCCCGACCCCGACACCTTCTGGACCGTGCTCCGGGCGGAGTTGGCCCAGGATCGGGAGATCACCGTGTTCCGGGCCGACGGCGGGACGCTGGGCCTGCCGGCCGGCGCCAGCTGCATCGACGCCGCCTACGCGCAGCACGGCGCGGCGGCCCACGGCTGTATCGGCGCCCGGGTCAACGGGCGCCTCACCTCCCTGTCCTCCTCGCTGTCCGACGGGGACACCGTCCAACTCCTGCTCGCGCAGGACGCCTCCTCCGGACCCGCCGTCGAGTGGCTGGACCACGCGCGCACCCCCACGGCCCGGATCGCCATCAGCAGCTGGCTCGAAGCCCACCCCGACCGGGCCATGGCCACGACCTCGGCCGCCCGGGCGCCGCTGTCGGTGGTCGGAGCCCGCGGCGGCGGGGGCAACGCCGTCGCCGACCTCCCGGACGCCACCGTGCGACTCGCCGGGTGCTGCACCCCGGTGCCGCCGGACGCCGTCGCCGGCTTCCTGGTCCGCGGCGGAGCCGTCACCGTGCACCGCATCCACTGCGCGGCGGTGGCGCAGATGCGTGCCGTGGGGCGTACCTCCGTCGCCGTGCACTGGCGGGCCACGGCGGACTGTCGGGTCACCCTGCGCGCTGAATCGTTCGGCCGCCCGCATCTGCTGGCCGATCTGACCGAGGCCATCGCCCGCGAAGGGGTCGAGGTGGTCTCCGCGACCGTGGAACCGCCGGTCGAGCAGCGGGTCCGGCACAGCTACACCCTGCAGCTGCCCGACGCGGCCGGGCTGCCCGCACTGATGCGGGCGATGCGGGACGTGCCGGGCGTGTACGACGTCAGCCGGGTGTAGCCGCCGGGCGCGAGGGGCGTGCCGACGGCGATGCCGGCCCGACTCCCGTCCGCCGGCACGCCCGACTCCTGCCTGAAGCTCGCTCGAAGTCCGCTCGAAGTCCGCTCGAAGTCCGCCTGACTCCCGCTCGACGTCCGTGCGAGGCCCACCGGGTGCGGACGTAGGCCGGGACGGCTCCGGAAGGCCCCGTTCGGGTGGACCCGTCGCGCGCCGTTCGCGGCCGTGCGGCGGGCGCTGGTAAGCGGTGGTGGATGCAGCTCTCCTCCCCGCGCCTGCGCGCCGCCCTGCTCGCCGCGGCCTCCCTCACCCTCGTCGCCGCCGTCCTGCCCCCGCCGATGCCCCAGGGCATCGGCGACCGGCTCTTCCCGGAGCTCGGGAACCCCGGGTACGACGTGCTCTCGTACGACCTGTCCTTCGCGTACAAGGACAACGTGACCCCACTCGACGCGGTCACCGTCATCGACGCCCGCGCCCTGGAGCGGCTGGAGCGCATCAACCTGGACTTCACCCACGGCAAGGTGGCGTCCGCCGAGGTCAACGGGGAGCCGGCGCGGTTCGAGAGCGCGGGGGAGGACCTCGTGCTCACCCCCGCGCGACCGGTGGCGGAGCGGATGCCCCTGCGCATCACCATCCGGCACACCAGCGATCCGCGCGGCCGCGGGGACGGCGGCTGGGTGCCCACGGAGGACGGCCTGGCCATGGCCAACCAGGCGGACGCCGCCCACCGCGTCTTCCCCTGCAACGACCACCCCGCGGACAAGGCGATCTTCACCTTCCGGATCACCGCTCCGGCCGGGCTCACGGCCGTCGCCAACGGGGAGTCGGTGGCCCCCGCCGTACGGCTCGGCCCCACGACGACCTGGACCTACCGGACCCGGCACCCGATGGCCACCGAGCTGGCCCAGGTCTCGGTCGGCCGATCCGCGGTCGTGCACGGCACCGGACCGCACGGGCTGCCGCTGCGCGACGTGGTCCCCGCCCAGGACCGGGAGCGCCTGGATCCCTGGCTGAAGAAGACCGCGGGCCACATCGCGTGGATGGAGGAGCGGGTCGGCCGCTACCCCTTCGAGAACTACGGGGTGCTGATCGCGCGGGCCACGACCGGATTCGAGCTGGAGACGCAGACCCTCTCGCTCTTCGAGAGCAACCTGTTCGCGGGTGAGGGCTACCCCGACTGGTACGTGGAGTCCGTGATGGTCCACGAACTCGCCCACCAGTGGTTCGGCGACAGCGTCACCCCGCGGACCTGGTCCGACCTCTGGCTCAACGAGGGACACGCCACCTGGTACGAGGCCCTGTACGCGGACGGCCTCGGCAAGTACTCCCTGGAGCGGCGCATGCGCGAGGCGTACCAGCGCTCCGACCAGTGGCGGGCGGCGGGCGGCCCGCCGGCCGCCCCCAAGGCCGCCCCGCCCGGAGAGAAGATCGGGCTGTTCCGTCCGGTGGTCTACGACGGGTCCGCGCTGATCCTGTACGCCCTGCGGCAGGAGATCGGCGCCCAGGCCTTCGACCGGATCGAGCGGCGCTGGGTGGCGGAGAACCGGGACGGGATCGCGGGGACGGCCGACTTCGTCCGTCTGGCCTCGCAGGAGGCGGGTCGCGACCTGACGGCCTTCCTGGAGCCCTGGCTGTACGGGACCACGACCCCGCCGATGCCCGGGCACCCGGAGTGGAGCGGCAAGGCGGCCGCGGCGCCCGGCAAGGCGTCCTGAGTCCCGCCGCGCCCGCCTCCGGGGCCGCCGGCGGGCCCGCGGCCGACGGGAGCTCCCGAAAAAAGGGTGTGACCGGTGAGGAACGGGCATGTCACCATCGACGGGGCCACGCGGGGAATCCCCCGGCGGTGTGACACGTTGGACGTGACAGTTAACGTGACACTGCTATTCGAATCGACGTTAGGATCCAATGACCTCCTCTTCTTCCCCTTCCCAGGACGCGCGGGACGCACAGGATGCGCGGGACCCGCAGAGCTTCACCGAGAGCCTTCGGGCCGATGCCCTGATGGAAGAGGACGTCGCCTGGAGCCACGAGATCGACGGAGACCGGGACGGCGAGCAGTTCGAACGCTCGGAGCGCGCGGCCCTGCGTCGCGTGGCGGGCCTCTCCACCGAGCTCGAAGACGTCACCGAGGTCGAGTACCGACAGCTGCGCCTGGAGCGCGTCGTGCTGGTCGGCGTCTGGACCTCCGGCACGGTGATCGACGCCGAGAACTCCCTCGCGGAGCTCGCCGCCCTCGCCGAGACGGCGGGTGCCCTCGTACTCGACGGTGTGATTCAGCGCCGTGACAAGCCGGACCCGGCGACCTTCATCGGTTCGGGCAAGGCGCGCGAGCTGCGTGACATCGTCATGGAGAGCGGCGCCGACACCGTCGTGTGCGACGGTGAGCTCAGCCCCGGCCAGCTCATCGCCCTCGAAGACGTCGTCAAGGTCAAGGTGGTCGACCGGACCGCGCTGATCCTCGACATCTTCGCCCAGCACGCCAAGTCCCGAGAGGGCAAGGCGCAGGTCGCGCTCGCGCAGATGCAGTACATGCTGCCGCGCCTGCGTGGCTGGGGTGCCTCGCTGTCCCGCCAGATGGGTGGCGGCGGCGGTGGCGGCATGGCGACCCGAGGTCCCGGTGAGACCAAGATCGAGACCGACCGTCGACGGATCCGCGAGAAGATGGCGAAGATGCGCCGGGAGATCGCGGACATGAAGACCGGCCGTGACATCAAGCGGCAGGAACGGCGCCGCAACAAGGTGCCCTCGGTCGCCATCGCCGGTTACACCAACGCGGGCAAGTCCTCGCTGCTCAACCGCCTCACGGGCGCGGGCGTACTGGTGGAGAACGCGCTGTTCGCCACCCTCGACCCGACCGTGCGCCGGGCCGAGACGCCGAGCGGCCGGGTCTACACCCTGGCCGACACCGTCGGCTTCGTCCGGCACCTGCCCCACCACCTGGTCGAGGCCTTCCGCTCCACGATGGAGGAGGTCGGGGACTCCGACCTGATCCTGCACATCGTGGACGGTTCGCACCCGGCACCGGAGGAGCAGCTGGCGGCGGTGCGCGAGGTGATCCGCGAGGTCGGCGCGGTGAACGTGCCCGAGATCGTCGTGATCAACAAGGCGGACGCCGCGGATCCGCTCGTGCTGCAGCGGCTGCTGAGGATCGAGCGGCACTCCATCGCCGTCTCGGCCCGGACGGGTCTGGGCATCGAGGAACTCCTCGCGCTCATCGACTCCGAGCTGCCGCGGCCCGAGGTCGAGGTGGAGGCCATGGTGCCGTACACGCACGGCTCGCTGGTCGCCAAGGCGCACGCCGAGGGCGAGGTGATCTCCGAGGAGCACACCCCGGACGGCACCCTGCTCAAGGCGCGGGTCCACCACGAACTGGCGGCGGACCTGGCGCCGTACGCGCTCGCGAAGCACTGAGCGTGCCGGACGGCGTGACGGTTTGATGGCGTGACTGAGTGACTGCTTAGTTGCGTGACTGCTTGACGGCTGAGGCCCCCCTGCGCTGCAGGGGGGCCTCAGCCGTTCGGTCACGCCACTGGGACCGGTCGGACTCCTCGAACTACTTGAACTTGCGGCTGACGGCGTCGAAGATGCCCTTCGCCTCCGGACCCAGCCGGGGCCCGGCCAGCCAGCCCGCCTTGGCCGGGCCGATCGAGGTGTTCGACACCAGCGCCGGCTTGCCGTCGGAGCCCGCCGACACCCAGCCGCCACCGGAGGAACCGCCGGTCATGGTGCAGCCGATGCGGTACATCACCGGGTCGTTCGCGTTCAGGGACAGCCGACCCGGCCGGTCCGTGCACTGGAAGGCGCGCTGGCCGTCGAAGGGAGCCGCCGCCGGGTAGCCCGTCGCCGTGACGCTCCCGACCTTCGGCACGGCCTGCGCGTTGAACTCCACCGGGAGCGCCGAACCGACCACTTCCTCCAGGGACTTGGTGCTGCCCTTCTCGGGCGTCACGTGCAGCACCGCGAAGTCGTACGGGGCACCCGCGCCACCGGTCGGACCGCCGCCCGCGATCCACTGGTCGGAGGTCTGCGCCCAGTCGCTCCACCAGACGCCGAACGGGGCCACCTGCTCGCGGGGCGCGCCCTTGAGCTGCGCCGCCTGCTTGCCCGCGTTGTTGTAGGACGGGACGAAGGCGATGTTGCGGTACCAGCCGCCGGCCTTGCCCGCGTGCACGCAGTGGCCCGCGGTCCAGACCATGTTCGACTTGCCGGGGTGGGCCGGGTCCTTGATCACGGTCGCCGAGCAGACCATCGAGCCCTCGGGGCCGTCGAAGAACACCTTGCCCGCCGCCGGAACGCTGGTGTGGTAGGGCGGGTTGGCCTGCTTGGCCGCCACCGGTACCGGGGTCGGGTCGGTGACGCCCTGGTCCTTGCCCGCGTCGGGGTCGACGGCCGGGCGCTGCGGCTGCTCGGCGTCACGCATGCGGTCCGGGTCCCACAGGCCCTCGATGACCGGGTTGATGTAGTCGCCCGCCTCGCGGAGCCAATCCTCCCGCTTCCAGTTCTTCCACTCACCCCCCTTCCACTTCTCCAGGTCGATACCGTGCTCCTTGAGCTTGTCCTTGAGCTGGTCGGGGATCTTTATCCCGTCCTGGCCCGGCAGGCTCGCCGCCACGGTCGGCTTGGCGTCGCCGCCGGCCTCCCCGTCGCCGGGGCCGCAGGCACCCGCGGTCAGCGCGAGCGTGGCCGCGCACAGGATCGCGGTGACCGGTCGGTTCGATCGCATGTCGTTCGTCCCCCTGGGAGTTCGAGGAGTGGAGTGCAGGCCCCCACTATGCCGCTGTGGCCCAGGACGACCTAGGCCGGGGCCGCGGTTCCTGAGGTTCTTCCCCTTACAGGACAAGGATCTTGAGTCAACCCGTGATCCCTCGCCGTCACCGTCGTTGGTACGTACGGGGGATGGGGGAGCAGCGTTCATGTTCGAGACGCAATCCGGAAGAGCAATCAGTGCGGGAGGACCGACACTCGTGGCTGTCACCGAGCCGGCCGCAGCGGGAGCCGCGACGGAGATTCCGCCTCAAGTGCCGCCACAGGGAAGTCGAGGGGCGAACCCGGACGGATCGGATGGTTCGGACGTACGTGGTGGGCCGGGGGCTCCGGTCCCCTCGGAGGGCATCCTGCGCAGGCAGGCGCAGCGGGAGTCCGCCGCCCGGACGTACGCGCGCTCGCTGCCCATCGTCCCGGTGCGGGCCCGCGGACTGACCATCGAGGGCGCCGACGGGCGGCGTTACCTCGACTGCCTCTCCGGCGCCGGTTCGCTCGCCCTCGGGCACAACCACCCGGTGGTGCTCGAAGCCATCCGGGGCGTCCTCGACTCCGGGGCCCCGCTGCACGTGTTGGACCTCGCGACCCCGGTCAAGGACGCCTTCACCACGGAGCTGTTCGCCAACCTGCCGCCCGCGCTGGCCGCCGACGCCCGTATCCAGTTCTGCGGGCCGGCCGGCACGGACGCCGTCGAGGCCGCCCTCAAACTGGTGCGCACCGCCACCGGACGCTCCGGGCTGCTCGCCTTCACCGGCGCCTACCACGGCATGACCGCCGGGGCCTTGGACGCCTCCGGAGGCGCCCCCGGGGTGCGGGTGACCCGGCTGCCCTATCCGCAGGACCTCCGCTGCCCGTTCGGCGTCGGCGGCCCCGAGGGCGCCGAACTCTCCGCGCGTTGGACGGAGAACCTGCTGGACGACCCGAAGGGTGGGGTGCCCGCCCCCGCCGGAATGATCGTCGAACCCGTGCAGGGCGAGGGCGGGGTGATCCCCGCGCCGGACGACTGGCTGCGCCGGATGCGCGAGATCACCGCGGCGCGGGGGATCCCGCTGATCGCCGACGAGGTGCAGACGGGCGTGGGCCGGACCGGTGCCTTCTGGGGAGTCGACCACGCCGGGGTGGTGCCCGACGTCATGGTCCTCTCCAAGGCGATCGGCGGGAGCCTGCCGCTCGCGGTGATCGTGTACCGGGCCGGCCTGGACACGTGGGCCCCCGGCGCGCACGCGGGCACCTTCCGCGGCAACCAGCTCGCCATGGCCGCCGGTGCCGCCACGCTCGCCTTCGTCCGGGAGAACCGGCTCGCCGAACGCGCCGCCGCCCTGGGGGAGCGGATGCTGGCGGCCTTGCACGGCCTGGCCCGCGCCCATCCCTGCATCGGTGAGGTACGGGGCCGGGGCCTGATGATCGGCGTCGAACTCGTCGACCCCGACACCGGGGCCGCCGCACCGGCCCTCGCCGCCGCCGTCCGCCAGGAGTGCCTGGACCGCGGCCTGATCGTCGAGCTCGGCGGGCGCCACGGCGCCGTGGTCCGCCTCCTTCCCCCGCTGACCCTGACCGACGAGCAGGCCGCGGCGGTCCTCGACCGCCTGGCCGACGCCATCCCGGCCGCCGCCCGTCGGACCCACTGACCCGCACCCCGAGGACCCGCGATGCCAGACCCGCACCAGTCGACCCCCGTCACGGAGACGCAGCCGGCGTCGCCCGACCGGCTCGCCCCGACGCCGGGACCGGCCCAGGCGCAACCGGCTCCCGAGGCCACCGCCCCGGGACGGCCGTCGTCGCCGTCCGACACCGCGGCGCAGCTCAGGGAACCCGCGGCGCCGCCGGCCCCGACACCCCTACCCGACGTGCCCGATGTGCCGGACGCACCCGAGGCGCAGGATTCGGGTCCGGCCGGAGGGCCGTCTGCCCGGGTCGTGTCCGCCGAGGACACGCCCACCCCGCCCCCGGCTGCCGCGCTGCCCCACCGGGACGCGGCCACGGCCGAGCGCCCGCAGCAGGGCCCGGCGGGCGCATCCGGCACACCGGATCCGGTCCCCCCGGTCGTGGCCGCGGCCGCCACCACCGGGTCCGGGGCCGCCACCGCAGACGGGGCGACGGCCACGGTGCCGCGGCAGAAGGACGGCACACCACCCCGGCCCCGCACCAGGTGGACGAGCCCCCTCCGGCTGGAGCCGACCACCCTGCCCGATCTCCTCGACCACCCCGACCCGGCCGTCGCCGCCGAGGCGGCGGCGGTCGAGAACCTGCTCCGCTGCTGGGTCCGCGAATCCGGTCTCCGCCGCCCCGACGGCCCCGCCGGAACTCCTCTGCGCATCCCCCTTCCCGCCTCCGGAACCGCCCTGCTCGTCCCCGTCCGTCACTGGTCCCACGCCGGCTGGCACCGATTCGGTGCGGTCCGCCTCGAAGGCACCACCGCCGCCGCCCCCTCCCTCGACGCCGTCACCCTCGCCGCACTCATCGCCCGTGAGGGCACGAGCGGTGGCCGAGGCGCCGCCGACCTCGTCGGCCGCGTCGCCGACTCGGTCCGCCGTACCGCCGCATTCATCGCCGACCGGCGGGAACGCCCCACCGCCCCGGCCCCCGTCGACGGGGACCGCTTCCTCACCGCCGAACAGGCGCTCCTGCTCGGCCACCCCCTCCAGCCGGACCCGAAGAGCCGCGAAGGACTCTCCGAGGCCGAGGCACGCCGCTACTCACCCGAACTCCACGGCTCCTTCCCCCTGCACTGGTTCGCGGTCGAACCCGCCGCCCTCGCGAGCGAATCGGCCTGGACCGAGAGCGGCCGCCCCGTCTCCGCCCCACAGCTCCTCGGCCGGCTCGCCCCCGGACTCCCGCTGCCCCACGGCACCACCCCCCTTCCCCTGCACCCCTGGCAGGCCCGCGACCTGCTCCAGCGCCCCGCCGTCTCCGCTCTGCGCGACGCCGGACTCCTGCATGACCTGGGCCCGCACGGCGAGCCCTGGTACCCCACCTCCTCCGTCCGCACGGTCCACCGCCCGGGTGCCCCCGCGATGCTCAAGCTCTCCCTGGGCCTGCGCATCACCAACTCCCGCCGCGAGAACCTCCGCAAGGAACTCCACCGCGGCGTCGAGGTGCACCGGCTGCTCCGCACCGGCCTCGCCGAGCAGTGGCAGGCCTCCCACCCCGCCTTCGACATCGTCCGCGACCCCGCCTGGGTCGCCGTCGACGCCCCGGACGGAACCCCCGTGCCCGGACTCGACGCCCTGCTGCGCCACAACCCCTTCCGTTCGGGCGACGACCCCGTGTGCATCGCCGCACTCACCGCCCCCCGTCCGTGGCCCGGCCGGAACACGATGAGTTCGCGCCTCGCCGAACTCGTCACCGGTCTCGCCACCGCCACCGGCCACACGACCTCCGCCGTCGCCGCCGAGTGGTTCCTGCGCTACCTCGACCACGTGGTCCTGCCGGTCCTCGCCTTCGACGCGCTCGCCGGCATCG
Organism: Streptomyces sp. NPDC048331; assembly: GCF_043201215.1. Lineage (NCBI taxonomy): Bacteria > Bacillati > Actinomycetota > Actinomycetes > Kitasatosporales > Streptomycetaceae > Streptomyces > Streptomyces sp. NPDC048331. The sequence continues at coordinate 165,437 of NZ_JBICYT010000007.1, forward strand.
CCCTCGAAGCGCACCAGCAGAACACCCTGGTGCTCCTCGACCCGGCCGGCTGGCCGATCGGCGGCCGCTACCGCGACAACCAGGGCTACTACTTCCGCGAATCCCGCCGCGCGGAACTGGAGCACCGGCTCCCCGGCATCGGAAGCGCCAGCGACACCTTCGTCTCCGACGCCGTCACCGACGAACGCTTCGCCTACTACCTCGGCATCAACAACGTGCTCGGCCTCATCGGCGCCTTCGGATCCCAGCGGCTCGCGGACGAACGCGTTCTCCTCGCCGCCTTCCGCCGCTTCCTCGCCAAGGCCGTGGGCCTCGGCCCGCTCCCCGCACGGCTGCTCGACTCGCCCACCCTGCGCTGCAAGGCGAATCTGCTCACCCGCCTGGGCGGACTCGACGAGCTGGTCGGCCCCGTCGACACCCAGTCCGTCTACGTCACCATCACCAACCCCCTTCACGATTGACGCGTCGGCGCCGACGCGGAGAAGAGCTCCCGATGCCCTCCACCGACATCCCGGCCGTAGCTCCGGCTGCCGGATCCGCACACGACACCCGTTCCGCCAACGACTTCGTCGACGTCACCGGCGCCATGCGCGAACAACGCCTCGACGTGGACCTGTTGCCCCTGCTCGCCGAGGCCGACCTGCTCGATTCCCCCGCCATCTGGGGCAGCGTCACCACACCCGCCGGAGCCTTCCGCCTCGAACCCGTGCGGCCCGGTCGTGACCTCGAGCTCCTCACCAGCTGGATGAACGACCCCGAAGTGGCCGCCTACTGGGAACTCGCAGGCCCCGCCGCGATCACCGCCGCCCACCTACGGGCCCAGCTCGACGGCGACGGCAGCAGCATCCCCTGCCTCGGCCTCCTCGACGGCACACCGATGAGTTACTGGGAGATCTACCGGGCCGACCTCGACCCGCTCTCCGGGCACTACCCGGCGCGCCCCCACGACACGGGTATCCACCTGCTCATCGGAGACGGCACGAACCGCGGCCGCGGACTCGGAACAGCTCTGCTGCGCGCCGTCGCCGACCTGGTCCTCGGCAACCGCCCCCGCTGCACACGCGTCGTCGCGGAACCGGACATCCGCAACACCCCCTCCGTATCGGCCTTCCTGAGCTCCGGCTTCCGCTGCTCCGCGGAAATCGACCTTCCCGAGAAGCGGGCCGCCCTGATGATCCGGGAGCGGGTGCTGCGCAATCTCCTCTGAGTGCCGCCCCGCAGAACCCGACCGTCGTCGGCAGCTTCGCACCTCTCCCTTCGATAACTCTGCGTGACGAAGCAAAGTTCCCGACCTTCGAGGAGTCCCGTGCCGAACTCTCCCGCAGCCCCCGACGCGGCCGAACCCGCCGTGCCACCGTCGCCCCAGCATCCCTGCACGCCGCCCGAACTCAACCGCGCGACCTGGGACTTCGCCTCACGTCGGCTGCTCGCCAAGATGCTCGGCGAATTCGCATACGAGGAGATCATCCGCCCCGTTCCCGCACCGGCCGCCGCGGGCGACGCCTGGACCCTGCTCCTCGACGACGGCAGCAGCCTCGGCTTCCGTGCCCGCCGCCGCTCGTACGGCAGCTGGCACGTCACCCCGGACACGATCACCCTCACCCCGCCGGCGCCCGCACCGACCTCACCGCCCGCACCGACCGTGCCCGGCGACCTCGGGAGCCCGACCGCCTTCGGGGACCCGTACGTCTTCCTCGTCCGGGCCCGTACCCTCCTCGGTCTTGACGGGCCCACCCTCGGTCACCTCGTCCGCGAGCTCAGCGCCACCCTCACCGCCGACGCCCGGCTCGACCACACCGCACTCACCGCCGACGTCCTCGCCGACCTCGACTACGCCGCCCTCGAAGGTCACCAGACCGGTCACCCCTGGCTCGTCCCCAACAAGGGCCGCATCGGACTTTCCGCCGCCGACACCGCGGCCTGGGCCCCCGAGGCCCGTACCGGCCAACGGTTGCCGTGGCTCGCCGCCCACACCTCGCTCGCCGCCTACCGAGGGACCGGCGGCCTGGAGGACCCCGCCCGCCTCTACACCGCCGAGCTCGGCCCCGTCACCCGGGCCACCTTCGACCGATGCCTGCGCGACCGGGGCCTCGACCCGCTCCACTACCTCTACCTGCCGGTCCACCCCTGGCAGTGGGACGAGGTCGTCCTGCCCCTCTTCGCCCCGGCGCTCGCCTCCGGCGCCCTGGTGCCGCTCCCCGCCGACCCCGACGTGCGCCTCCCTCAGCAGTCCGTCCGCACGTTCCTCAACCTCAGTCGCCCCGACCGGCACAGCGTCAAGCTCCCGCTCTCCGTCTTCAACACCATGGTCTGGCGCGGACTGCCGTCCGACCTCGCGCTCGCGGCCCCCGCCGTCACCGCCTGGATCCACTCCCTCCGCGACGGAGACCCCTTCCTCCGTGACGAGTGCCGGGTCGTCCTGCTCGGGGAGGTCGCCTCCGTCACCGTCCGCCACCCCGTGTACGACGCGCTCCCCGAGGTCCCGTACCAGTACAAGGAGCTCCTCGGCGCGATCTGGCGCGAGCCCCTCACCGGCCTGCTGGCGCCGGGCGAGCGTGCCCGCTCGCTCGCCTCCCTCCTCCACACCGACCCGCGCGGCCGGTCCTTCACCGCCGAGCTGGTCGCCCGGTCCGGAGTGACCCCCGCCGTCTGGCTGCAACGCCTCTTCGCCGCCCTGCTGCCCCCACTGCTCCACTTCCTCTACCGCTACGGCACCGTCTTCTCCCCGCACGGCGAGAACACCATCGTGATCTTCGATGAGCAGGACGTCCCCGTCCGGCTCGCAGTCAAGGACTTCGTGGACGACGTCAACATCACCGACGAACCGCTTCCCGAGCTGGAGTCCCTACCCGACGAGGTCCGGGCGGTGCTCCTCACCGAGCCCGCGGACTTCCTGCCCCAGTTCATCCACTCGGGGCTGTTCGTCGGCGTCTTCCGCTACCTCTCGGCCCTGTGCGAGGACGGTCTCGGCGTTCCGGAGAGCGAGTTCTGGTCCCTTGTACGGGCGGAGATCCTGCGCCACCAGGCCCGCTTCCCGGAGCTCAAGGACCGCTACGAGCTCTTCGACCTGCTCGGCGAACGCATCGGACGGCTCTGCCTCAACCGGAACCGGCTCTACGAGGACGGATACCGGGACCGCCCCGACCGCCCGCACGCCGTGCAGCACGGCACCGTGCCCAACCCCCTGTACCGGCCATGATTGCTCGCCGGTGCACCCGCTGTCGGTGCGGCCCCGTAGGGTTGGCAGTGCTATGACGAAGCCCTCCCTCCCCGACCTGCTGCACGCCGCCGTCTCCGCCGTCGGCGGCACGGAGCGCCCCGGCCAGGTGGCCATGGCCGAAGCCGTCGCCGAAGCGATCGACGACAACTCCCACCGCCTGATCCAGGCCGGTACCGGCACCGGTAAGTCCCTCGGCTACCTGGTGCCGGCCCTCGCCCACGGCGAGCGCGTGGTCGTCGCCACGGCGACACTCGCCCTCCAGCGGCAGCTCGTCGAGCGCGATCTGCCACGGACGGTGGAGGCACTGCACCCGCAGCTGCGCCGTCGCCCGCAGTTCGCCATGCTCAAGGGCCGGTCGAACTACCTCTGCCTGCACCGCCTGCACGAGGGCGCTCCGCAGGACGAGGAGGACGGTCTCTTCGACCAGTTCGAGGCGGCCGCGCCCACCAGCAAGCTCGGCCAGGACCTGCTGCGCATGCGCGACTGGGCGGACGAGACCGAGACCGGCGACCGCGACGACCTGACCCCGGGCGTCTCGGACAAGGCCTGGTCGCAGATCTCCGTCTCCTCCCGCGAGTGCCTGGGCGCGACGAAGTGCGCGTACGGCGCCGAGTGCTTCGCCGAGGCGGCCCGTGAGCGGGCCAAGCTGGCGGACGTGGTCGTCACCAACCACGCCCTGCTGGCCATCGACGCCATCGAGGGCGCGCCCGTGCTGCCGCAGCACGAGGTGCTGATCGTGGACGAGGCCCACGAGCTGGTCTCCCGGGTGACCGGGGTCGCCACCGGCGAGCTCACCCCGGGCCAGGTCAACCGGGCCGTGAAGCGTGCCGCCAAGCTGGTCGACGAGAAGACCGCGGACGCCCTGCAGACCGCCTCCGAAACCTTCGAGCGGGTCATGGAGCTGGCGCTCCCCGGCCGGCTGGAGCAGATCCCGGAAGACCTCGGCTACGCGCTGATGTCCCTGCGGGACTCCGCGCGCAATGTGATCTCGGCGATCGGGGCGACCAGGGACAAGTCCGTCCACGACGAGGACGCGGTACGCAAGCAGGCGCTGGCCGCCGTGGAGAGCATCCACGGGGTGGCGGAGCGGATCACCAACGGCTCCGAGTACGACGTCGTCTGGTACGAGCGCCACGACCGCTTCGGCGCCACCCTCCGGGTCGCCCCCCTGTCGGTGTCCGGCCTGCTGCGCGAGAAGCTGTTCGAGGACCGCTCCGTGGTCCTGACCTCCGCCACCCTCAAGCTGGGTGGCGACTTCAACGGGGTCGCGGCCTCCCTGGGCCTGTCCGCCGAGGGGGTCGAAGGCGACGACGTACCCGTCTGGCGCGGCCTCGACGTCGGCTCGCCCTTCGACTATCCCAAGCAGGGCATCCTCTATGTCGCCAAGCACCTGGCCACGCCGGGCCGCGAGGGAACCCGCGGCGACATGATGGACGAACTCGCCGAGCTGATCGAGGCGGCCGGTGGCCGCACCCTCGGTCTCTTCTCCTCGATGCGGGGCGCGAAGGCGGCCGCCGAGGAGCTGCGCGGCCGGCTGGACAACCCGATCCTGCTCCAGGGCGAGGAAACGCTCGGCGAACTGATCAAGTCCTTCGCCGCCGACCCGAAGACCTGCCTGTTCGGGACGCTCTCGCTCTGGCAGGGCGTGGATGTGCCCGGCCCCAGCTGCCAGCTCGTGGTCATGGACCGGATCCCCTTCCCGCGCCCCGACGACCCGCTGATGAGCGCCCGCCAGAAATCGGTCGAGGAGCACGGCGGAAACGGCTTCATGGCCGTCGCGGCCACGCACGCCGCGCTGCTCATGGCTCAGGGCGCGGGCCGTCTCGTACGGGCCTCGGGTGACCGGGGTGTGGTCGCGGTCCTGGACCCCCGGCTGGCGACGGCCCGGTACGGGAGCTTCCTGCGGGCCACCCTGCCCGACTTCTGGTACACCACGGACCGCAATCAGGCGCGACGTTCCTTGGCGGCGATCGACGCGACCGCCAAGGCCGACGGAAAGTAGGGCCGTCCCCGCCGGTTCCGGGCATGAACAACCCCCGGAACCGGCGCAGTGGGTTCCGGGGGCTGAATGAGGGCGCCGGGGTCAGACCCGACGCAGTACCGCGACGACCTTGCCGAGGATGGTCGCCTCGTCGCCGGGAATCGGCTGGTAGGCGGCGTTGTGCGGGAGGAGCCAGACATGGCCGTCCTCGCGCTTGAAGCGCTTGACCGTGGCCTCGCCGTCGAGCATCGCGGCGACGATGTCGCCGTTCTCCGCGACCGGCTGGCGACGTACCGTGACCCAGTCGCCGTCACAGATGGCGGCCTCGATCATCGAGTCGCCGACGACCTTGAGGACGAAGAGTTCGCCGTCGCCGACCAGCTGGCGGGGGAGCGGGAAGACGTCCTCGACCGACTCCTCGGCGAGGATCGGTCCGCCGGCCGCGATCCGCCCGACCAGGGGAACGTAGGAGGCGGCGGGCTTGCCGGTGGTGTCGGTGGGCTGCGAGCTGGGCTGGTCGGAGCCGCGTACCTCGTAGGCCCGCGGGCGGTGCGGGTCACGACGCAGGAAGCCCTTGCGCTCCAGGGCCATCAGCTGGTGGGCCACCGACGAGGTGCTGGACAGGCCGACCGCCTGGCCGATCTCCCGCATCGACGGCGGGTATCCCCGACGCTGCACGGAGTCGCGAATGACCTCGATGACCCTCCGCTGCCGGTCCGTGAGCCCGGAGCTGTCGGCGCGGATGCCTGGAGGTCGACCTGGCAGCGAGCGTGCGGGGCGTACGACGGGCTCCGCCTCCGGGTTCAGGTTTGCGTCGTTCATGGCATGCACCGGCTCGAGTCGGCTCTGGGAGCGGTTCTGGGCAGTGATGGCGGCACTGTCTGCGGTGGTGGTCACGTCGGCCCCTCTCGAAATGTTCTCCCTAGCTGGACAACGGTAGTAGCTTTCGAAAGGTTGCGCCAAACACACGTTCGAGTGAAAAATCGCAGATCGTCCCGCGTGGGCATTTCAAGAGGTGTATGGACGATCGGTTCGCCGAACGCGGGTTCGGCTCGACATCCGCCGCTTACGGTACCCTTCCCGGTCGGATCGCCACCTTCCGGGCCTGTGCCCAGTGTGGCACCGGGAGGCCTCGTGTCCGCCCATCGGACGCCGCGACACGCAGAGCCCCGTAAATCCGCCACAACCCAAGATCTAGTGGTTGGATGAGCGCTGCCGCCCAGAGGTTGTGGTCCTCGGGTCTTCCGAGACCCTCGGCATCGCATATGCTGGTGGCTGCTTCACGAGCCCCCGACGGAGTCCGCCTCCGTCGTTCAGGGGCTCCGTGAGGTGATTCGGTCGTGCCACAAGGGAGGGTGAGGGAACCATGCACTGCCCCTTCTGCAGGCACCCCGACAGCCGCGTCGTCGACAGTCGCACCACGGACGACGGCACGTCGATCCGCCGGCGCCGTCAGTGCCCCGACTGCTCCCGTCGCTTCACGACGGTGGAGACGGCCTCGCTGATGGTGATCAAGCGCAGCGGGGTCACGGAACCTTTCAGCCGTACCAAGGTCATCTCCGGCGTGCGTAAGGCGTGCCAGGGGCGGCCGGTCACCGAGGACGCCCTCGCCAAGCTCGGCCAGCGGGTCGAGGAGGCGCTGCGCGCCACCGGGAGTGCCGAGCTGACCACCCACGACGTGGGTCTGGCCATACTCGGCCCGTTGCAGGAACTCGACCTGGTCGCGTACCTGCGGTTCGCTTCCGTTTACAAAGCTTTCGACACCCTTGAAGACTTCGAGACCGCCATCGCGGAACTCCGCGTTCCGCGGTCTCATCCTGAAGAGTGCGAGCTCGGGAGGACCGGCCAGGTCCCCGTGCCCGCCTCCGCCGCCGACTGATCGGACCCCCCGGGTCGCGGCGCTCACGCGTCGTGTACACGGCCGGTCGGCCAGGCGAAGAGACGTAGATACAAGACACAGCATCGTGCCGTGGAATATCGATGGCACTTTAGGGCGTTTTTGCCCGCATATGGGAGGAAGCGGCATGACAGAGACGGCGAGCGGCTCGGCACGTGGTTCCCGCGCCAAGGGGACCAAGGCTGCCAAGGGCGGCCTGCGTATCGAGCGCATCCACACCACCCCGGGCGTGCACCCTTACGACGAGGTGAGCTGGGAGCGCCGTGACGTCGTCATGACCAACTGGCGCGACGGCTCGGTCAACTTCGAGCAGCGTGGCGTGGAGTTCCCCGACTTCTGGTCGGTGAACGCGGTCAACATCGTCACCAGCAAGTACTTCCGCGGCGCGGTCGGCACCCCGCAACGCGAGACCGGTCTCAAGCAGCTGATCGACCGGATCGTGAAGACGTACACGAAGGCCGGCGAGGACTTCGACTACTTCTCCTCGCCCGCCGACGCGGAGATCTTCGAGCACGAGCTGACGTACGCCCTGCTCCACCAGATCTTCAGCTTCAACTCCCCGGTGTGGTTCAACGTCGGTACGCCCCAGCCGCAGCAGGTCTCCGCCTGCTTCATCCTGGCCGTCGACGACTCCATGGAGTCGATCCTCGACTGGTACAAGGAAGAGGGCATGATCTTCAAGGGCGGCTCCGGTGCCGGCCTGAACCTCTCCCGCATCCGCTCCTCCAAGGAGCTCCTCTCCTCCGGCGGCAACGCCTCCGGTCCGGTCTCCTTCATGCGCGGCGCCGACGCGTCCGCCGGAACGATCAAGTCCGGTGGCGCCACCCGCCGCGCGGCCAAGATGGTCGTCCTGGACGTGGACCACCCGGACGTCGAGGCCTTCATCGAGACCAAGGTGAAGGAGGAGGAGAAGATCCGCGCCCTGCGCGACGCGGGCTTCGACATGGACCTGGGCGGCGACGACATCACGTCCGTCCAGTACCAGAACGCCAACAACTCCGTCCGCGTGAACGACGAGTTCATGACGGCCGTCGAGAACGGCACCCAGTTCGGTCTGCGGGCCCGTATGACCGGTGAGGTCATCGAGAAGGTCGATGCCAAGGCGCTCTTCCGCAAGCTCGCCGAGGCCGCGTGGGCCTGCGCCGACCCGGGCATCCAGTACGACGGTGTGATCAACAACTGGCACACCTGCCCCGAGTCCGGCCGCATCACCGCGTCCAACCCGTGCAGCGAGTACATGCACCTGGACAACACGTCCTGCAACCTCGCCTCGCTCAACCTGATGAAGTTCCTGAACGACGACGGCAAGGGCAACCAGTCCTTCGACGCCGAGCGCTTCGCCAAGGTCGTCGAGCTGGTCATCACCGCGATGGACATCTCCATCTGCTTCGCGGACTTCCCGACGCAGAAGATCGGCGACAACACCCGCGCCTTCCGCCAGTTGGGCATCGGCTACGCCAACCTCGGCGCCCTGCTGATGGCCACCGGCCACGCGTACGACTCCGACGGCGGCCGCACCCTCGCCGCGTCGATCACCTCGCTGATGACCGGTACCGCGTACAAGCGCTCCGCCGAGCTGGCCGCCGTCGTCGGCCCGTACGACGGCTACGCCCGCAACGCCGAGTCCCACAAGCGCGTCATGAAGCAGCACGCCGACGCCAACGCCGTCGCGCCGCGCACCGAGGACCTGGACAACAGCATCTGGGCCGCGGCCACCGAGGCCTGGCAGGACGTCCTGCGCCTCGGCGAGAAGAACGGCTTCCGCAACTCCCAGGCCTCCGTCCTCGCGCCGACCGGCACCATCGGTCTCGCGATGTCCTGCGACACCACCGGTGTCGAGCCGGACCTGGCCCTGGTCAAGTTCAAGAAGCTCGTCGGCGGCGGCTCGATGCAGATCGTCAACGGCACCGTCCCGCAGGCCCTGCGCCGCCTGGGTTACCAGGAGGAGCAGATCGAGGCGATCGTCTCGCACATCGCCGAGCACGGTGTGGTCGTCGACGCCCCGGGCCTGAAGGCCGAGCACTACTCGGTGTTCGACTGCGCCATGGGCGAGCGTTCCATCTCCGCGATGGGCCACGTCCGCATGATGGCCGCGATCCAGCCCTGGATCTCCGGCGCGATCTCGAAGACGGTCAACATGCCGGAGACGGCGACCGTCGAGGAGATCGAGGAGATCTACTTCGAGGCGTGGAAGATGGGCGTCAAGGCGCTCGCGATCTACCGCGACAACTGCAAGGTCGGCCAGCCCCTCTCCGCCAAGAAGAAGGAGCAGGAGAAGGAGGAGGTCACCGCCAAGGTGGAGGAGACCATCCGCGCCACCGTCGAGAAGGTCATCGAGTACCGTCCCGTCCGCAAGCGCCTCCCCAAGGGCCGCCCGGGCATCACCACCTCCTTCACGGTCGGTGGCGCCGAGGGCTACATGACGGCGAACTCCTACCCGGACGACGGCCTGGGCGAGGTCTTCCTGAAGATGTCCAAGCAGGGCTCGACCCTCGCGGGCATGATGGACGCCTTCTCGATCGCCGTCTCGGTCGGTCTGCAGTACGGCGTGCCGCTGGAGACGTACGTCTCGAAGTTCACGAACATGCGCTTCGAGCCGGCCGGCATGACGGACGACCCGGACGTGCGGATGGCGCAGTCGATCGTCGACTACATCTTCCGCCGCCTGGCGCTGGACTTCCTGCCCTTCGAGACCCGTTCGGCCCTCGGCATCCACACCGCCGAGGAGCGCCAGCGTCACCTGGACACCGGCTCCTACGAGCCGCTCGAGGACGAGCTGGACACCGAGTCCCTGATGCAGGCGGCCCCGCTGGCCGCGGTCCCCTCCGCCCCGAAGCCGGTCGTGGCCCCCTCCGTCCCGGCCCCGAAGACGGCGCACAGCAACGCCGAACTGGTCGAGATGCAGCTCGGCGTCTCCGCCGACGCCCCGCTCTGCTTCTCCTGCGGTACGAAGATGCAGCGCGCCGGCTCCTGCTACATCTGCGAGGGCTGCGGCTCGACGAGCGGTTGCAGCTGATCATGACGCCCGGTCGGGCGTGAGCCGACCGTGCGGGTGGGGTGTTCGCGGTGACGCGGACACCCCATCCGGCGTTTCGCCGACTACTCGGTGTGTTCGGCCGCCGCGATGGCCCCCCGCAGGGTCAGGCGGGCCTGCGCCAACTCGTCCGCCCGCCGATCGAGGTGGGCGAGGTGGGCGCGTAGCTTGTCCAGCACTCCCGGGCACGGTCGCAACGAGCCGTCGGCGCGGGGAGGTGCCCGTGAGCGGGCGCGTCAGTGGGGGATGCGCCGCGCGGGCCGGGTGACCAGTTCCTCGCGGAACTCGGCGATCTGGGAATGGACCTGGCGCATCAGGTGGGTGTCCTCGATGCGGTCCAGGTAGAGGCAGCGCGCGGCCAGGCCCGGCAGGTCGAAGGCGAAGCACAGGGACATCAGCGGGTTCACGAACAGCTCGCTGCCCCGCGTGCGGCTGGTGAACTGCACGTCGCCGAAGGAGCCCCGGACGGCCGCGGCGATCGAGCCGTTCACGATGCTGGGACGCTCCGGCGTCCGGTCCTGGGCGTGGGCCACCGCGTCCAGGAAGAGCGCGCCCTCCCTGGTGGCGCGCGGTATGGAGAACGCCCCGAGGTAGGCGCCGGCGCGCTCCAGCGCCGCGATGTTCTCCAGTACCAGGCCGTGACTGACCCCGTGGTACGCGTCCACGCCGAAGCCCACCGACACGACGAGGCGTTCCGGTACGTCGTCCAGGGCGGCCAGTGCCGCCACGCTGGTGAGGTCCTCCTCGGGGGTTCCGAGGCCCGCTTCGTCACCCCGCATCAGGATGTCCGTGCCGCCGTCGACCAGGACGATCGCGTCGATGCCGTGGAGGTCGACCAGTTCGCGGTAGGCGGCGCGCAACGGCTGCACCCCGGTCTGGTGGTAGGCGTACACGGTGGCCGGGTAGCCGTGGATGGCCAACCACTGGGCCAAGGTCCGCTCGGGGAAGTAGGACAGGTGGGGCGCGGAGTCGGGGGTGACGGCTGCGAGGTCGGGGGCCACCCACGCCTCGTCGGGCAGTCCGGCGAGCATGCTGAAGGAGAGGTTCGCCAGCTGGACCCGCTTGCCCTGGTGCATCAGGGACAGGGCGACGGGGAGGCCGGCGTAGATGTCGAAGCCGCCGCCCGCACCCGTGACCAGGATGCTTTCGGCGTCGGCGAGGCGGTCGAAAAGCGGGATTGGAGTGCAGTGCCGTCATGGTGATCATTGTGCGGGGCGCGTAGGACGGCGCGCCCGCGTATTTCACGGCGGGCGACGGCCGGCGAGGCGGGGGAGCGGGGAGATGGTCAGCCATGTGGAGCGGTGACGAGCTGGACCTGGACGCGTATCTGGAGCGGATCGGATATCAGGGGGAACGGGGGAGGCGCGGGGAACTCCGCCCGGACCTCGACACGTTGTACGCAGTGCACCGCGCCCACACCGCCGCCATAGCCTTCGAGAGTCTCGACGTCCTGTTCGGCCGCCCCGTCGCGCTGGACCTCGAGTCGATCGAGGACAAGCTCGTGCACGCTCGCCGCGGCGGCTACTGCTACGAGCAGAACTCGCTGCTGGCCGCCGCCCTGGAGCGGATCGGCTTCGAGGTCTCCGGGCGCGGCGCCCGCAACCGGACCCGCGGCGACTCCGTGCTCGCCGTGACACACGCCGTCCTCGTCGTCACCGTCGCGGGTGAACCATGGCTGTGCGACGCCGGGTTCGGCTTCCAGGGTCCTCGGGAGCCGGTGCCTCTGGGACGTCCCGGTGCCGAGGTGCGGCAGGGCGAGTGGACGTACCGCGTCCGCGAGGAGGAGGGCGGCGTCCTCGTGCTGTGCCTGCTGCGCGGCGACGCCTGGCGGGACCTGTACGCCTTCTCCCCGCAGCAGTACCACCCCGCCGACTACGTCGTGCTCAACCACTACAGCTCCACCCACCCCGCCTCCTCCTTCGCCGGGCGGCTGATCGTCCAGTACCCGGGCGACGGCGTCCGCCAGGCGCTCGTCGGGCGGGAACTCACCCGACTGCACCCCGACGGTCTTGTCGAGCAGGAGGTCATCGGCCCGGACGAGTTGCTCGCCGTGCTCGATCGGAAGTTCGGTCTTCGGCTGCCCGATCGGGACGCGGCGGAACTGGTGCGGATCCACCGCGCCGAGGACTGACCGGGGCCCCGCCCGGCCCGTACGATGGCGCCGTGCTGGTCAAGTGGATTCGCTGCACGGTGACGGACCGACGCGGGTTCGAGCGCGGGCAGCGAAAATGGGCGGGGCTGCCGGGCGAGCCGGGATTCCGGGGGCAGGGCGGCGGCTGGAGCCGGGGCCGGCAGGGGGTCGCGCATGTCTTCGCGTTCTGGGAGAGCCGGTCCTTCTACGACTCCTTCATGGCCCGTTCGCACGACCGGCTGGCCGCCTCCCAGAACGGCACCTACACCGATCTGCGGGTCACCCTCTTCGACCACCGCTTCGACGTGAAGACCGGCTTCGAGCCGCGCTTCACCGATGCCGACGTCGTACGGGTCGCACACACCCGGGTCAGGGAGGGGCGGGTCGACCACTTCGCCCTGATGCAGGAGAAGGTGTGGAATCCGGCGATGGCGGGCTCGCCCGGCATGATCCGGGGCCTCTTCGGGGAGGCCCCGGGCCGGGAGTTCCTCGTCCTCTCGATGTGGCACGCCGCCGCCGAACACGGCAAGTACCGGCAGGAGCGGGTCGAGCGGCTCTCCCTGCGCGCCCAGATCCAGGCCGATGTCGAGGCCCTCACCGGCGATGTCGTCGACCTCGAACCCTCCTGGACGGTGTGACCGTACGATGACCGCCGTCGTCCGATCGGCGTGCCCGGTCGGCCGGGCGCCCGGGGGCCGAATAGGGTCGTGGGATGGTTCGACCACGGCGCATCGTCCTTGTCCGACACGGGGAATCGGAGGGGAACGCCGACGACTCCGTGTACGAGCGGGAGCCCGATCACGCGCTGCGCCTGACCCCGACCGGACGGGAGCAGGCATCGGCGGCCGGTGCCCGGCTGCGCGAGCTCTTCGGCGGCGAGACGATCAGCGCCTACGTCTCCCCGTACCGCCGCACCCTCCAGACGTTCCGCGAGCTCCGGCTGGACCCGACGCGGGTGCGGATGCGCGAGGAGCCGCGCCTGCGCGAACAGGACTGGGGGAACTGGCAGGACCGGAACGACGTACGCCTGCAGAAGGCGTACCGGGACGCGTACGGGCACTTCTTCTACCGGTTCGCGCAGGGCGAGTCCGGGGCCGATGTGTACGACAGGGTCGGGTCCTTCCTGGAAAGTCTCTACCGCAGCTTCGAGGCCCCCGATCATCCCGAGAACGTGCTGCTGGTGACGCACGGGCTGACGATGCGGCTGTTCTGCATGCGCTGGTTCCATTGGTCCGTGGCCGAATTCGAGGCCCTGTCCAATCCGGGCAACGGTGAATTCAGGGTGCTCCTGATCGGACCGGACGGTCGGTACCGGATGGACCGCCCGTTTGAGCGGTGGACCACACCCGAGCCTTATGACCTGGACGGCTAGAGTGGCCCGCGATGACGCCTGATTCCACTCCCGAACGGCGCTACGCGCGCGCCATGGCCAGCCTCCGAGGGCTGGCGCTGGGTGACGCCCTCGGCTCCCAGTACTTCGTCCCCGTGAACTACCCGCTCCTCAAGCGGCGCGAGCTGCCCACCGGCGCCGAGGCGTGGCAGTGGACCGACGACACCGAGATGGCCTGCTCGGTGGTGGCCGTGCTGGCCGAGCACGGGCGGATCGAGCAGGACGCGCTCGCGAGTTCCTTCGCCCACCACCACGACTTCGACCGTGGTTACGGGCCGGCGGTGAACCGGATGCTGCGACTTGTGCGGGAAGGGCAGGACTGGCGCACGCTGGCCGCCGAACTGTTCAACGGGCAGGGCTCGTGGGGCAACGGCGCCGCCATGCGGATCGCGCCGCTGGGTGCCTGGTACGCCGACGACCCGGAGCAGGCCACCCACCAGGCGGAGATCTCCGCCTACACCACCCACCAGCACCGCGAGGCCGTGTGCGGGGCGATGGCGGTCGCCGCGGCGGCGGCCATCGCCGCGAGCACCGACTCCCCGCCGAAGGCGTCCGACCTGCTGGACGGGGTGATCGCACTGGTACCGCGCAGCGCGGTGGGCGCCGGGCTGCGGCGCGCGCGGGACATGCTGGACTACGGCGACGCGACCACGGTCGCGGCGGTCCTGGGCTGCGGGCGGCGCACGAGCGCGCACGACACGGTGCCGTTCGCCCTGTGGTCGGCGGCGCGGGCGCTGGACGACTACGAGAAGGCGTTCTGGACCACCGCGCAGGTGGGCGGGGACGTCGACACGACCTGCGCGATCGTCGGCGGGGTGCTGGGCGCGCGGGGGGACGCCGTACCGCCCGCCACGTGGCTGGCACGTACCGAAGCGCTGCCGGCCTGGCTGCCGGAGGTCGCGGCGGGCTGACACCCGCGGCCCGATCCGCCGGGCCGCCCGGGAGAGTTGGCGGCGTCTCACTTCTCAACTTTTCGGCGTCTCAACGCCTCGGCCGCGTTCGCGCGTCCGCCCACGTCCGGCGCGCGTGAAACAACCCGCTCCGATTGTCACGGTCCTGCCACAGGACTCTTTTGATCCTGTTCAAAACTGCATCCCCCCGGCCTACCCTGTCCGCATCGCCGCACCACCGTGAACTCCGGGGCGGCCGACAGGGGAGGGAACCTGATGTCAGAGAACACCGGCGGGGCGGACGAAGCCCGGACCGAGGACGCGGTCGACGCACCGACCGTGGCCGGGGATGCGCCGGCGAAGCCGAACCCGGCCGGAGATCCGCCCGCGAGGCCGAACCCGGCCGGTGGCAGACACACCGGCGCGGCCGGCCCACCCCCGGGCGGGCAGTTCGGTGCGGCGCCCCCGAACCCCTGGCACGTGCAGCAGCGCTCGGCCCCGCCCTCCTGGGCCATGCGGGTGCGCCCCGCCGAGGCCGCCCCCATCCGGACCGCCACCCTCGTCGCCGTCCTCGTCTCCGGACTCGCCACCGCGCTGCTGCTCGGCGACGGCATGGGCCCCGGTCTGCTGCTCGCGGTGGTGCCCGCCGTCGTCGCGGCCTACGTCGCCGCCCGCGAGGCCGGGCGCCGCGCCCGCCCCTGGACCGTGGCCTGGGTGATCGGCTGCATCGCCCTGCTCGTCGTCCCCGCCCTGCGTGACTCCGCCTGGCCGGCCACGCTGGCGATCCTGTCCGCCGTCCTGCTCGGCGCGCTGGCCCTGCACGGCAGCCGCACCTGGCCCGGCGTCCTGCTCAGCCCGCTCGGCTTCCTCGACGCCGCCGTGTCCGGGGTCGCCTGGCTGCTGACCGGCCTGCGCTCCCGTGGCGGGGGCAACAAGGACCGCTGGCTACCCGTCGCCAAGGCGGCCGTGGTGGCCGCCGTCCTGCTGCTGCTCTTCGGCGCGCTGTTCGCCTCCGCCGACGCGGCCTTCGCCGATCTGCTGGGCGATCTGACGCCGGACGTGTCCGTCGAGGACGGACCGGTCCGGTTCATGCTCTTCCTCCTCGGCGCGGTCCTCGCGCTCGCCGCGGCCCGTACGGCCGCCGCCCCGCTGCGCTGGGACCGGATCAAGGTGGCCCCGGGCAAGCCGCGTTCCCGAGTCGAATGGGCCCTCCCGCTCGTCGTGCTGAACCTGCTCTTCGCCGGCTTCAACGCCGTCCAGCTGACCGTCCTGTTCGGCGGCTACGACAAAGTCCTGAAGAGCACCGGCCTGACCTACGCCGAGTACGCCCAACAGGGCTTCTGGCAACTGCTCTGGGCCACCCTGCTCACCCTCGCCGTGATCGCGCTCGCCCTGCGCTGGGCCCCCCGCTCCAGAGCGGGCGACCGCCGCTTCGTCCGGATCGTCCTCGGTGTGCTGTGCGCACTGACGCTGGTCGTCGTCGCCTCCGCGCTGCGCCGGATGGACCTCTACGTGGAGGCGTACGGGCTGACCAGGCTGCGTGTGTCGGTGGCCGCGATGGAGCTGTGGCTCGGGCTGGTCATCGTACTGATCATGGCGGCCGGATTGTTCGGTGGACGTTGGCCGGCGCGCGCGTTCGCGGGCAGCGTGGCCGCGGCGGTCCTGGCCTTCGGCCTGCTCTCCCCGGACGGGATGGTCGCCGAGCGCAACGTGGCCCGCTTCGAGGAGAACACGAAGATCGACCTCGCCTACTTCCAGTCCCTGTCGGCGGACGCCGTTCCCGGTCTGGACCGGCTGCCGGAGCCGCAGCGGTCCTGCGCCCTGCGCGGGATCAACGACGAGCTGGCCAAGGCCGGGGACGTCCCTTGGTACGCGATGAGCTGGGGCGAGTACCGGGCCCGGCAGATCCTGCGTGAGCGTCCGGTGACCGCCTCGTACGAGGTCTGCTCGCGCCTGGGCTCCTTCGGCAGCCGCGTCGAGTACTAGGCCGAGCGGCGGAGTTCCCGGGAGGGCGCGTACGGGGTCGGGCGCGGGGAACGTCTCCCGTGCCCGACCCCCGCTTCGTACGGACGGGCTCGCTCAGGCGGCCGGACCGGCCTTCGCGGCGGCTCCGGCCAGGGCCTCCAGGTCGCTCTTGCGTACCCGGATCACCAGCAGGGCGGTGGCCAGGGCCAGGCCCGCCATGGCGACGGCGGCGTAGAAGGCGGTGGAGATGCCGTGGGTGAGAACGAGGTCACCCCAGGGGTCGGGCAGGAAGCCGGTCTCCTTGAAGGCGGCGATCTGCTCGGGGTCCGCTTGGGCCATGAAGGCCGGGGCCTGCTTCGTGGCCTCGTCACGACTGGCCGTGCCGAAGACGGTGACCAGGATGGACAGCCCGAGCGAGCCGCCCACCTGCTGGCTGGCGTTGAGCAGCCCGGACGCCGCGCCCGCCTCCTTCGGGGCCACGCCGGAGACGGCGGTGAGGGTGAGGGTCACGAAGTTGAGGCCCATGCCGAAGCCGAACAGCAGCATCGGCCCGAGCACGCCGGAGAGGTAGGAGCTGTCGGTCCGGATGAAGGTCAGCCAGGCCAGCCCGGTTCCGGTCAGCGCGGACCCGGCGACCATGAAGGGCTTCGGCCCGAAGCGCGGAAGGAAGCGCTGAGCGAGGCCGGCGGAGGTGATGATGGCGGCCGTCACGGGCAGGAAGCCCAGTCCGGATCGGATCGGGGAGAAACCCAGCACGTTCTGCACGAACTGGACGATGAAGAAGAACATGCCGAACATCGCGGCGGCGAGGCCCAGCATGATCACGTAGGTGCCGGTGCGGTTGCGATCGGCGAACATGCGCAGCGGGATGATCGGCTCGCGGGCCTGTGACTCGATGACGACGAAGAGCGCCAGCAGCACCATGGCCGCGGCGAACGAGCCGAGGGTGATCGGGTCGCGCCAGCCCTTCTCGGCGGCGCTGATGAATCCGTACACGAGCGAGGCCATGCCGCCGGTGGAGGTCAGGGCTCCGGCGATGTCGAAGCGGCCGGGGTGGCGCTCGGACTCGGTGATGTAGAGCGGGGTGAGGACCGCGATCAGCACGCCGATCGGCACGTTGACGAAGAGGACCCAGCGCCAGTCGAGCCACTCCGTCAGCATGCCGCCGGCCAGGAGACCGATCGCGCCGCCGCCCGCGGAGACGGCGGCGAACACCCCGAACGCCCGGTTCCGTTCGGGGCCTTCGGGGAAGGTCGTGGTGATCAGGGCGAGCGAGGTGGGCGAGGCGATCGCGCCGCCGACCCCCTGCAGTGCACGGGCCGCGAGCAGCTGCCAGGGCTCCTGGGCGAAGCCGCCGAGGAGGGAGGCCAGCGTGAAGAGCAGGATGCCGGCCAGGAACACACGGCGACGACCCAGGATGTCGCCCGCCCGGCCGCCGAGCAGCAGCAGGCCGCCGAAGGTGAGGGTGTACGCACTGAGCACCCACGAGAGGTCGGTGGTGCTGAAGTCGAGGGCGCTCTGGATGTGTGGGAGCGCGATGTTCACGATCGTCGCGTCGAGGACGACCATGAGCTGGCACGCGGCGATGACGGCGAGCGCCACTCCGGGGCGCCCCTCCCGCCGTGCCGCCCCCGGTATCCGGGGTGTGTCGAGTTGAGAGCTTGTCACTGAGGATCCCCCCAAAGTGAAATAGTGAACGCATTCGTTCACTGCGGGTCCACGGTAGGAGCCGCGCCTTAGTGAACGCAAGCGTTCACTAAGGCTGAAAATATGTGCGCCGAACGCGCAGGCCGGTCGGAGGTGGGGGAGATGGTGGGTTCACGCTGGTCGGCGGCGTCGCCCGGGCGCAGGCGAGGTCCTGAGCTCGAACGGGCGATTCTCGACGCCGCGTTGGAGCAGCTGAGCACGGTCGGCTGGAACGCGCTCACCATGGAGGGCGTCGCGTCCGGCGCGCACACCGGTAAGGCCGCGCTCTATCGTCGTTGGCCGTCGAAGGCGGACCTGGTGGCCGACGCGCTGCGGAGCGGCCTGCCGCGGATCGGTGACATTCCCGACTGCGGTTCGATCCGTGACGACCTCTATCGGCTGTGTGTGGGTACCCGCGACGTCATGCACTCGCGCGCCGGTCAGGCCTTGCGGTCGGTGCTTCACGAATGCGATCACATGCATGCGGATCGGTTTCATGGAGTCATCTGGTCCGGTCTGCACGAGCCTGCCCAGCGCCTGATCAGGGAGCTTGTGGAGCGCGGAATCGGGCGGGGTGATGTGCGGCCGGATGCGACCGGTCCGTTTGTCGTGGATGTCATTCCGGCCATGCTGATGTACCGCGCCAAGGTGTGCGGAAGCGAATGGGAGGATGCGGACATCGCGGCGCTGATCGACGAGGTCATGGTGCCGTTGCTCAGGGTGTGAGACGCGGCGGGGGCGGCGCGGGGCGCGTGGAGCGGGGTCCGCGCCCGATCGCGGGCGGGTCGGACCGGGGCGGGGGTGTGCAGTCGGCTCGGGGCGGCGTAACCTTGCTGGCGCCATGCCGTACGAAGCACCCACCCACACCGTCGAACGCTCCCTCCGTGCAACCACCGGCGCCAAGGTCATCGCCGGGGTCGACGAAGTCGGACGAGGGGCCTGGGCCGGACCCGTCACCGTGTGTGCGGCGATCACCGGCCTGCGCCGGCCGCCCGCCGGGCTCACCGACTCCAAATTGCTCACCCCGAAGAGGCGCGACGCCCTGCTCGACGTCCTGGAGGGCTGGGTCACCGCGTACGCGCTCGGGCACTCCTCGCCCGAGGAGATCGACGAACTGGGGATGACGGCCGCCCTCCGACTGGCGGGGGAGCGCGCACTGGAGGCGCTGCCGGTGCGGCCCGACGCGGTGATACTCGACGGTAAGCACGACTACCTCGGCCCGCCCTGGCGGGTCCGTACGGTGATCAAGGGCGACCAGTCCTGCGTCGCCGTCGCCGCTGCCTCGGTCATCGCCAAGGTCCGCCGCGACCGCATGATGGCCGAGCTCGGGGAACAGGGCAGTGGAATCGCGGACTTCGCCTTCGCCGCCAACGCCGGGTACCCGTCGCCGGTACACCGGGCCGCCCTGGAGGAACTGGGGCCCACCCCCTACCACCGACTCTCGTGGTCGTACCTCGACGCGCTGCCCCGGTGGCGCCACCTCAAGAAGGTGCGTCGCAGCGAGGAGTCGATGGAGCTGGAAAACGGAGGCCAACTCGGCTTCGATTTCTGATCGCACGTCTGTGCCACCGACCGGTACGTTTCGTACCGGTGTTTGATAGATATCAACTCATGCCTCTCACCCCCGCCATCGAGGAGCCTCAGATTCACGAGAGTGCCCAGGGTCCCCGCGTCACGCCGGCCGCGAGCCGCACCGCGCAGACCCCCCGCCCCGTACCTGGTCCGCGTCCCGCCGCCGTACCGCGGCCCGGCCGCCCCGGTCCCGCCCGGCCCGCACCGCCCGCACAGCGTGCGCCGCAGGCCACCTCCGGACCCGTTCCCGCAGCCCCCACCACACCGTCCGTCTCCGCGGCGGTGCCGCAGATCCAGCTGATCCCGGCCTCCGCCGAGGGCGCGCTGGACGCGGCCGAAGAGGCCGTCGACCTGCTGCTCGACACCGGGCGCGCGCCCGGCGACATCCTGGTGCTCACCAGTGGCGACCCGCACCCGTGGGCCGCTCACGAGCTGTCCTTCGGCGAGGCCGCGTACTGGGCCCTGCACGACGCCGGGGACGACGTCTTCTACGCGGACGCGGCGCAGGTCCAGCGCGCCGCCAGCCGTCCCGTCGTGGTCTTCGCGGCCAACGGCGGAGCGGTCGACACCATCGCGGGTGCCCTGCCGGTCGCGCTCACCCGGGCGGGTGCGCTGCTGATCGTGTGCGGTGACCCGCAGCAGATCAACTCCTTGCTGGGTGCGGGCGTCTGACGCCCTGTACCCCGGCACGGGCGAGGGGCGGGGCGGGCCTTGGGCCGGCCCCGCTGAAGCCCGCGCCGGGGCCTGGATCGGGCCCCGAGTCGGGCCGCCGCCCGACGCCTGATCCCGGTGCCTGACCCGCCGTACGCCCTTCCCGGGTGTACGGCCGTGAGGCATGCCCGCGGGGCGACAGTCGCACGCGGCCGGGTTCTGGTCGTGGGCTCTACGTGTGGCTTTTACGCGTGGGTCGTACGAGGTCAGCGCGCGGCGGTCCGCCGCAGGGCCTCGACCGCGCCGCCCCCGGTGTGCAGGGCGAGCGGCGAGAACTCGGCGACGGTGTCGCCCAGGCGCTGCGGCCGTGAGTCGGAGCTCGGGCGCCGACCCCCACGGCCCTCACCGAGCACCTGCCAGCCTCCGTGGGTGAGCGTGATGTACGCGCCGCAGCGCAGGCCGTGCAAGGTGCAGGCATCGCGCAGCCCCCACATCCACGCCCCGTCCTCCTCGGTCCAACGCTCGTCGCCCTCACGGCAGTAGAGCAGCACGGCCGTCCGTACCGGGGTCCGCCGCCGCAGGTCGTGCGGGAGGACCCGGCGCAGCCGGGACAGCAGGGCGTTGCGGTACTCCCAGCCGTCGGCCGAGGTCGAGCGCTGCACGAAGGAGGCGCTCGCGACGAGCTGCTCCTCCGGGCCGAGGACGGCGATGACGGCGGTGGAGGGAACGGGGCTGTGCCGGGAGTGCAGCCCGCTGACGACCTCGCGCGGATTGCGGAGCAGTGGAATGCCCGCCGCCGTCCATTCCGAGGGTTCCAGCAGTCTGCCGTGCCGGCTGGAGCCGCCGGTGGCTGTCGCCAGGGACGTGGTCGGGGGCGGCGCGAATCCGAAGGTCACGGTCCTCCCTTCGGGTACACGCCCGCGAACGGGCACGGTGGAGTCAGGGCGCGCCGCAGCACGGCCCAGGAGGGTGCCGAGGAGCCGAGCGGGAGCACCCCAATTCTCGCGTGGCTTCCGAGCATGCGGCAACGAGCAATTGACGCCGCCGACCGGAATTCGCCGGTATGCCGTTCATATCCTTGCCCCGCCACGCCGAAGATGACGCATTCGGCTAGCCCTGAAGCGCCAGCACCAGCGGGAACACCTCTTTCGCGCCTGCTTGCCGCAGCAGCCGGGCGGCCACCGCGATGGTCCACCCGCTTTCCGTACGGTCGTCCACGAGCAGCACCGGCCCCGCGGACCGCGCGAGCGCGTCCGCGAGCGCCGGGGGCACGGTGAGGGCCTGGTGGAGCCCTCGTACCCGCTGCGCGCTGTTCGAGGACACCGACCCGAACTCCGGTGCCTGGTCCGTGTAGGCGAGCGTGCCCAACAACGGCATCCGCCCGATCTCCGCGATCCGCGCGGCCAGCGAACCGATCAGCTGGGGGTGGCTGCGCGAGGGCAGGGCGACCACGCCCGCCGGCCGGGCCGGCGCGTCCGGAGCGCCCGAGGCCCAGCCGCCCGGGCCCCGGGCCCAGTCGGCGAGCACCGCGACCACGGCCTGCGCGACGTCGTCCGGAACCTGCTGGTCCGGAGCCTGCGGGGCCAGCATCGGGCGCAGCCGGTTGCCCCACCCGATGTCGGACAGCCGACCCAGCGCCCGGCCCGTCGAGGCCTGCTCCCCGGCGGGGATGCGCCCCTTGAGGTCGACCCCGACGGCCGCGAGCCCGGTCGGCCACATCTTGCGCGGCTCCAGCTCCACGCCCGGTCGGCCGAGTTCACCGCGGGCGGTGTCCAGCGCGGTGCCGGAGACCTCCGCCGTGAACCGGGCCCCGGCGCAGTTGTCGCAGCGGCCGCACGGCGCCGCCTCCTCGTCGTCGAGCTGACGGCGCAGGAACTCCATCCGACACCCGGTGGCCGCGGCGTAGTCGCGCATGGCCTGCTGCTCCGTCGCCCGCTGGCGGGCGACCCACGCGTAGCGCTCGGCGTCGTAGACCCAGGGCTCGCCCGTCGAGGTCCAGCCGCCCTTGACCCGGTGCACGGCGCCGTCGACGTCGAGCACTTTGAGCATGGTCTCCAGCCGGGTGCGGCGCAGATCGACCAGCGGCTCCATGGCCGGCAGCGACAGCGGTCGGCCGGCCTGCGCCAGGACGTCGAGTGTGCGGCGCACCTGCTCCTCCGGCGGGAAGGCCACCGAGGCGAAGTACTGCCAGATCGCCTCGTCCTCCCGGCCGGGGAGCAGCAGGACCTCCGCGTGCTCCACACCACGGCCGGCGCGGCCGACCTGCTGGTAGTAGGCGATGGGGGAGGAGGGCGACCCCAGGTGCACCACGAAGCCGAGGTCGGGCTTGTCGAAGCCCATCCCGAGGGCGGAGGTCGCCACCAACGCCTTGACCCGGTTCGCCTGAAGGTCGTCCTCGGCCTGCTGGCGGTCGGCGTTCTCCGTCTTTCCGGTGTACGAGGACACGGTGTGCCCGCGGTGGCGTAGGTAGGCGGTGACCTCCTCGGCGGCCGCCACCGTCAGCGTGTAGATGATCCCGGAGCCGGGCAGCTCACCGAGGTGGTCGGCGAGCCAGGCCAGCCGGTGCGCCGCGTCGGGCAGGGTCAGCACGGCCAGACTCAGACTCTCGCGGTCCAGCGGTCCGCGCAGCACCAGGGCGTCCGTACCGGCCCCGGTGCCGAGCTGTTCGGCGACGTCGGCGGTCACGCGGGCATTGGCCGTCGCGGTCGTGGCGAGCACCGGGACCCCTGGCGGCAGGTCGGCCAGCATGGTGCGCAGGCGCCGGTAGTCGGGGCGGAAGTCGTGACCCCAGTCGGAGATGCAGTGCGCCTCGTCGACCACGAGCAGGCCGGTGGCGGCGGAGAGCTTGGGGAGGACCTGGTCGCGGAAATCAGGGTTGTTGAGCCGTTCCGGACTCACCAGCAGGACATCGACCTCACCCGCCGCCACCTCGGCCTGGATGCCCTCCCACTCCTCCGGGTTGGCGGAGTTGATGGTCCGGGCGTGGATCCCGGCCCGGGCCGCGGCCTCGACCTGATTGCGCATCAACGCGAGGAGCGGGGAGACGATCACGGTGGGGCCGGCGCCGTTCGCCCGCAGTAGGGAGGTGGCGACGAAGTACACCGCGGACTTGCCCCAGCCCGTGCGCTGCACCACCAGCGCCCGCCGCTTGTGCGCCACGAGGGCCTCGATCGCCAGCCACTGGTCCTCACGCAGCCTGGCGGCGCCCGTGGGGTCGCCCACGAGGCGGGCTAGTACGGAGTCGGCCGAGGACCTCAGGTCTGCGTTCATGCCCCCATGCAACCCGATGCCTCCGACATCGCGCCAATGCCGCTCCGAGCCTGTGGACGGCGGCGACAGGAGCGGGCGGGAGTTATCCACAGGGCTTTCGGGATCGGATCATGCGCGGGACCTTCGTGGCATGACGAACAACCACGAAGCACGCACCCCGTCCGACCGGCCCTCCATCAGCCCGGCCGGAGCTGCCACCGGACCCCAGATCACCCTGCGCAGCCCGGCCGAACTGGCCGACGCGCTGCCCTACATGCTCGGCTTCCACCCGAGTGACTCCCTCGTCATGGTCGCCGTGCACGGCGAAGGCGGACGCTTCGGCGGTCGCCTCCGCGTCGGTATCCCCAGCTCGCCCGCGGAATGGGAGGACACCGCCCGACAGGTCGCCGAGTGCCTGATCAGGGGCAGCGAACGACGCGGCGGCAAGCCGGACGGCATCGTCGTCTACCTCTGCCAGGAACCGACCGGGGAGGAGAGCGGGCGGCGGGTGATGACCCGGCTGCGCCCCCTCGCCCAGCGGATCCGGCTGGCCTGCGGCGCACTGGACGTGCCCGTGCTGGAGGCCATGTGCCTGTCGGAGGGGCGGTTCTGGTCCTACGTGTGCCCCGACGAGCGGTGCTGCCCTGCTGAGGGCAGCAGGCTGGCCGCCGTCGGTACCTCGGTGCTGGCCGCCACGGCCACCTTCGCCGGACTCCAGGTCAGGGGCTCCCTCAAGGAGATCGAGAGCAGGTTGGCACCGCTGCGCGGTGCCGTGGCCGAGGAGGCGGAACAGGCTCTGGACCGGGCCGCCGCCGCCCTGATGCCCAGGATCCTCGACGGGGCCACCCGCGAGGAGGTCGGTACGGAGACCATCGCCCTGGCCAGGACCCTGATGCGGCGCATGACACTGGCCCCGCCCGTCGAAGGCGGCGCCCACGCCGACGACTGGGACGACGCGCTGCTCGGCCACGACGAGGCCGCCGCACTGATCCTCGGCCTCCAGGACCGCGAGATCCGCGACGTCGCCGCGGAATGGATGGAGGACGAGGAGGCGGCTCCGGCCCTGCGGCTGTGGCGGGCCCTGGCCCGGCGCTGCGTCGGCGCCTACGGCGAGCACGCGGCCGCCCCGCTCACCCTCGCCGGCTGGGTCTCGTGGTCCACGGGCGACGAGCCGACCGCCCGGATCGCCTTCGGCCTGGCCCTGCGGGCCGACGCCGAGTACCGCTTCGCCCAGCTGCTCCACCACGCCTGCAACGAAGGGATCGACCCCGAAGGGCTGCGGCAGTGCCTGCGGGAGGAGCGGCGCCGCCGGGAGCCCCGGCGCGGGCGCCCCTCCGCCGGTACCCGCCCTCCCGGCCGACGGGACCGCGCCACCCGACGTGGAACGCGCCGTACCGCGGGGAGCGAACAGTGAGCGCGCACCGGTCCACCTCCTCCGGCGGCCCGGTACGCCTGCTCCGGTACGCCCTGGGCCTGGGCCGGCGCCGTGGGCGCGACGCCGGGCACGCCCGGACGGCGCCCCCGACCGTGACCCGGGCGGGGTCGGGGGCGTTCAGCTGTGGGGTGGTGGGGGTCCGGCCGCGCCGCCGCCCAGCCGAACCGACCGGAGCGCAGACAAGGCGACACATGTCTCACCCCGCACCTCCCCGCCCACCCGGCGTGCCCGCCGCGCGCAGATCCGAACTGCCGCCCGTGCACGATGCCGTCATCTGCGTCTCCGCGCCCTGTCTGGCCATTTCACCGGAGCACGGCCAACTGACCGGGCAGGGGATCGACGGGATCTACCGCTCCGGGCGCCGGCTGCTCTCCCGCTGCGTGCTGCGAGTCGGCGGCCGGGACCCGGTCGCCGTGCAGGGGCGCAGCCTCGCCGCCGATCGGGCCGTCTTCACCGCGACCGTGCGCACCGGAGCCGAGCCCGGCCCCGACCCCGACATCGGTGTGGAACGGGTCCGGCAGGCGGACGGCACCGAGCGGATCACCCTGCGCAGTTTCACGGCCCGGCCGGTGCGCCTGCCCGTGGAGGTGCTGCTCGGCACCGACCTGGCGGAGCTGGCCGCCGTGGCCGCCGGTCGGGCCGGGCCGGAGCTGCCCGCCGGGGTGCACGCCGCCGGGCTGCGCTGGAGCACCGGCGAGGCCCAGGCCGTGACCGCCGCCGAGCCACCGCCGGACGACGCGCTGGCCTCGGCGGGGCTGCTGCGCTGGCAGCTGGACCTGGCTCCCGGCGAAGCCCGCACCATCGAGCTGCGGACCACGCAGCACCGGGTGGGTCGGGCGCCGGCCGGGCAGGTGGCGAACCCGCTGGCCGACGCCCGGGCCGAAGGGGACGATCCGAGAGCCGAGGCATGGTTCCGGACCAGCGTCGAGGATCTGGGTGCGCTGCTCCTGCGCGACCCCGAGGGGCCGGGCGACGCCTTCGCCGCGGCGGGAGCGCCCTGGCGGCTGGGCCTGGCCCCGGCGGAGTCGCTGTGGGCCGCACGGATGGCGCTGCCCCTCGGGACCGGTCTTGCCGCAGCCACCTTGCGCATCCTCGCCCGCACCCAGACCGAGGGTCCGGGGCCGGACCTCGGGAAGATCCCGGGCCCGCTGCGCGGAGCGGGCGCGCAGCTTCCACCGGGCTGCACGGGCACCGAGGCGACCCTGGCCTTCCCCGTGGTGCTGGCCGAGGCCCGGCTCTGGGGCATGCCGGAGGAGGAGGTGGCCCGGCTGCTCCCGGCCGCCGAACGGTGCCTGCAGTGGCTGCGGGGCGCCCTGGGGGAGGACGGCTTCCTTGCCGACCCCGACCCGGGTCCGCGTCGCTGCGAGACCCAGGCCCACGCCCATCGGGCCGCCGTGCTCGGCGCCGACCTGCTCGCCGCGTGCGGGCGGCCCGGAGCCGAGGAGTGGCGGGATCGGGCGGCCGGGCTGCGGGAGCGGTTCCGGGCCGGGTTCTGGATCGACGGTCCGGACGGCGGCCGCCCCGCCTCGGCCCTCCACCCCGACGGAAGGCCGTTGCCACGGCTGACGGGGGCCGCCGCCCACCTGCTCGACACCGGACTGCTCGGTGGCGGTCGGCTCGCGCCCGGGCTCTTGGACCGCACCCGGGCCGAGCAGCTCGCCCGACTGCTCGGAGCCCCCGCCATGGACTCCGGATGGGGGCTGCGGAGCATGGCGTTCAAAGAGCCGGGATACAACCCGTTCGGCCACCGCTCGGGCGCCGTGCGGGCGTACGAGAGCGCGGTGGCCGTGGCCGGCCTGGCCCAGGCAGGTTTCGAGAAGGAGGCCGCGGGCCTGCTCGGTGGCCTGCTGGACGCGGCGGAGGCCTTCGGCTACCGGCTTCCGGAGATGTTCGGGGCCGAGCAGCGCACCACGGGCAGCGCCCCCGTACCGCACCCGGCGGCCTGCCGCCCGGCCGCCGTGGCCGCGGCGGCCGGGATCCACGCGCTGACCGCCCTCGCCGGAATCCGCCCCGACGCCCCCATGGGCACGGTCGCCCTCGCACCCCTGTCCGGAGCCCCGCTGGGCGGGCTCAGATTCTCGGGGCTCCGGATCGCGGGGGAGCCCTTCGCCGTCCGGATCAGCCGGCTCGGCCTCGGCATGGTGGAGGAGGCGGCCGATGCGCTCCAGTTGGGTGGCTGAGCACGCACCCCGTTCCGGCCGGGCCGTCCGCCCGATCGAAGGCCCCCGCCTCCGGGGCGCTGTCTTCAAGGTCACCAAAGCGCTGTTTATCGTCAGGCAGACGACTATGATCGCGGCATGTCGCCCTACGACCCGTCGGCCTATCCGCCCTTCGCCGTCACCGTCGACCTGGTCGTGCTCACCGTGCGGCGCCACGCGCTCTGCGCGCTGGTGGTCCGGAGAGGTGAGCAGCCGTTCCAGGGCCGCTGGGCGCTGCCCGGAGGTTTCGTCCGCGGGGACGAGGACCTGGCGGGGGCCGCCGCCAGGGAACTCTCCGAGGAGACCGGCCTCTGCGCCCACGACCCCGCCCTACCCGGCGCGGGCAACGGGGCACACCTCGAACAGCTGGCCACCTACGGCGATCCGAAGCGGGATCCGCGGATGCGCGTCGTCAGCGTGGCGCACCTGGTGCTGGCTCCGGACCTGCCTGCGCCCCGGGCCGGGGGCGATGCGAACAGCGCGCGCTGGGCTCCGGTCGACGAGGTGCTGGCCGGCAGTGACGAGGACGCCACGGGACTCGCCTTCGACCACGCCCGGATCCTCGCCGACGGTGTGGAGCGGGCCCGCTCGAAGATCGAGTACTCCTCGCTGGCCACGGCCTTCTGCCCGCCGGAGTTCACCGTCGGAGAGCTGCGCCGGGTCTACGAGGCGGTCTGGGGAGTGTCCCTCGACCCGCGCAATTTCCACCGCAAGGTCACCGGTACCCCCGGATTCCTGGTACCTGCCGGAGGTACGACGACCCGTCAGGGTGGGCGTCCGGCCCAGCTGTTCCGGGCGGGCGGGGCCACTCTGCTCAACCCGCCGATGCTGCGTCCGGAAGTCTGACACCGCGGCGTACGAGGCACCCGCGCCGGGGCCGGGGCCGGACCCGCCGTCCGGCAGGGGCCCGGGGTGGCAGTATCGGCATCCCATCGGACCGGTTGCGCTGAATATCGGACATATCGCGTTATCTTGCTTGGGGTACCCATCCTGCCGCTGAGCGGTCTCACCCCCCGCGAGAGAAGCGATGCTCCAGGCCATCGGACTCACCAGCAAGCCCCGCCCCGACGCCCCGCCCCTCGTGGACGACCTCACCTTCGAGGCCCGCCCAGGGCATGTGACCGCCCTGCTCGGCGAGCCGGGTTCGGGCAAGACCACCGCACTGCGGCTCATGCTCGAACTCGAACCGGGCCGCGGCGTCACCTACTTCCGCGGCCGTGCGCTGCACCGGATCCCGCACCCCGGCCGTGAGGTCGGAGTGCTCCTGGGCGACGTTCCCGGCAACCCCGCGCGGACCGTCCGCAACCAGCTGCGGATGCTCTGTGCCGCCGCGGGGGTGCCCGCCTCCCGGGCCGACGCGATGCTGGAGGTCGTCGGCATCGCGGGACTGCGGGACCAGCGGCTCGGCTCGCTGTCGCTCGGCATGGAACGCCGGGTCGCACTGGCCTCGGCCCTGCTCGCCGATCCGTGCACCCTGCTGCTCGACGAGCCGGGTGCCGGACTCTCCCCACGCGAACGCGCCTGGCTGCACGGCCTGCTGCGCGGCCACGCCTCCCTCGGCGGAGCGGTGCTCTTCACCACCGACGACGCCAAGGAGGCCGCCCGGAGCGCCGACCGCGTCGTCAGCATCGACGCGGGCCGGCTCGTCGCCGACCAGGACGCGGCCGAGTTCGCCCGGACCCGGCTGCGGCCGAGGGTCGCCGTGCGCACCCCGCACGCGGCCCGACTGGCCGACGTGCTGGGCCGTGAGGCCCGGGCCGCCCGGCGGGCGGTGGAGATCGTCGCGGAGAGCGGCAGCCGCCTCTCGGTGTACGGCAGCAACTGCGCCGAGGTGGGCGAAGCGGCGTTCCGGCACGGCGTGCTCGTCCATCAGCTCGCCGACGAGACGGGCGACGCCGGAGCTTCACCTGCGGTCCCGGCCGCGCGCACCGCTGCCGGAACCCCGCCGGAACCCGGCGCGGCCCGTACGGAGACCGCCGCCGAGACCGCCGCCGAAACAGCCGCCGAGTCTCCCGGCGAGCACCCCCGGCAGATCCGCTCCGGGCGCCCGGCCTCGACCGTGCGCCGCGTGGGCGGCCCGCTGCGGCCCCTGCGTTACGAATTGCTCCGGGTCTTCGGGACCGCCACCCCCGTTCTCACCGCCGCGCTGGTCGTCACCGTCTCCGTCCTCACCGCCTTGGTCCTGGCCCGGGCCGGGCAGACCCCGCAGAACCGGCTGCTCGCCGCCTGGCCCGAACTGCTGCCGCTGCCGCCCGCCGCCCTGGGCGCGGGACTGCTCGGCGCGCTGGCCTTCGGTGAGGAGTACCGCTACCCCGCACTCGCCGCCGACCGGGGCACCGTGCCCCGCCGGATGGGACTCCTCACCGCCAAGCTGGGCACCTGCGCAGCCCTCGCCCTGCTGCTGGGCGCCCTGACGGTGGCCGCCGACGCCGCCGCCCTCGCGCTGGTCTTCGACAGCGCCCCGCTGCGCACGCCGGTGGAGTGGCTTTCCCCGGCCGCGAGTTGGGCCGGGCTGCTCATCGGCTGTGCCTGGGCCGGAGTGCTGGCCTCCGGCGTCTTCCGGTCCGCGACCGCGGGACTGGCCGCGGTGCTCGCCGTACCGGTGATGGTGGTTCCGCTGGTGCGCAAGGCGCTGGAGGGCTCGTCCGCGTACCCGTCGACCGGGCTGGCGGCCCGGCTGCGCGGCCTGACCTGGGGGCAGTGGCCGCCGGAGGTCGACCGCCTGCTGGTGGGTGCCCTCCGGGTGATGGCCCAACCCGTGGGGACCGCGCTGGTGTTGTCGCTGATGGTCCTGTTGTGCGCCTATGGGTTCACCGGACTGCGCAGCCGGGTCCGTTGGTGATCGTTCCGGTTCGGGAGAAGTCGCGGAGGGGACCGATGCGGTCCGTGTCACGTCAAGCGGACCGCAACTCCCCGCAAAAGGCCCGATTCTTTACGATAAGTCGTCAATTGCGTAGGTGGCACCGATCACCCTTTCGTGTGCTTTTCACCAAAGACCTCAAGGGTCATGGAGGCACGGCCGACAAAGGATTCGTGAGTACCCTTGCGCACACCATGATGACCGCCGCCCGCCACGCCGACTCCGGCCTCGCCGGCCCGGGCGAACTCGACCGCTACCCCTACGCGGAGACCCCCGGGTCCGACCGCGTCGGAGCACCCCACTGGGACGGCGCCGATGTCGAGTTGAGCCGCGTGGGCCGCCGAGCGGCAGGCAGCCGCGGACGCGGACTGCACGGCCAACTCGTCCAGCAGCTCGGCCAGATGATCGTTTCCGGTGACCTCGGTGCGGACCGTCCGCTCGTCCCCGAGGAGATCGGCCAGCGTTTCGAGGTCTCCCGCACGGTGGTCCGCGAATCGCTGCGGGTCCTGGAGGCCAAGGGCCTCGTCAGCGCCCGCCCCAACGTCGGCACCCGGGTCCGTCCCGTCGCCGACTGGAACCTGCTCGACCCCGACATCATCGAATGGCGCGCCTTCGGCCCGCAGCGCGACGACCAGCGCCGCGAGCTCGGTGAGCTCCGCTGGACCATCGAGCCGCTCGCCGCCCGCCTCGCCGCCGGCCACGGCCGCCCGGACATCCAGCAGCGCCTCGCGGACATGGTCGAGATCATGGGCCACGCCCTCGGTCAGGGCGACGCGATCACCTTCGCGCGCGCCGACAACGAGTTCCACGCGCTCCTCATCCAGGTCGCCGGAAACCGCATGCTGGAACACCTCTCGGGCATCGTCTCCGCCGCCCTCCAGGTCTCCGGGAGCCCGATCACCGCCTGCGACCGCCCCAGCGAGACCTGCGTCGCGCACCACGCGCGGATGGTCGAGGCCCTGGCCGCGGGTGACGCGACGGGTGCCGAGAACGCCATGCGTCAGCTCTTGACGGTTCATCCGGAGGTCGAGCGCGTGGTCCCCGCCCCGCGCGAGCACTGACGGGCGGACGCGCGGGGCGCGGGGCGCGGAGGTGCAGAACATGTCGCCGGGCCCGGTCGGGTCCGGCGACACCGGCGTGAGGCCCCGTTTCGTGGTGGTTCGGCCTCTGCGACACGCCGGGTTCGACCACAGGAGCGGCACTCCTGAGTACGGGGTGTGACTCGGGCCACGAAGATTGGGCGTAACGCTCTGCGAGGTCACGCGATGACGTAAGAGGTGATGGCCGACGGAGGGAAGACAGCAGCCCTTGGGGGTGCTGTGCAGCTCCCCGGCCCCTGCCCGCGCCGCCGGCCCATCCCCGGTCGGTGGTCGTCGGCTCCGGTCCAGCACCACCAGGCCCGGGGTCGGAAGCCGTTCCCATCGTTCCGAGAGGTTGTTCGTGTCGGCCAGCACATCCCGTACGCTCCCGCCGGAGATCGCCGATTCCGAGTCTGTGATGGCGCTCATCGAGCGGGGCAAGGCCGAGGGGCAGATCGCCGGCGATGACGTGCGTCGGGCCTTCGAGGCTGACCAGATTCCTGCGACCCAGTGGAAGAATGTTCTGCGCAGCCTCAACCAGATCCTCGAGGAAGAGGGTGTGACGCTGATGGTCAGTGCCGCGGAGTCGCCCAAGCGCGCCACCCGCAAGAGCGTCGCAGCCAAGAGCCCTGCCAAGCGGACGGCCACCGAGACCGTCAAGAAGACGGCGGCCAGGACGACGGCAGCGCAGCCCGCAGCCACCGCGGTCCCGGAAGCCGGGGCGGCGGATCCGGAGACCGTGGACGCGCTCGCGGGAGAGCCCGGAACGGAGCCCGCCGCCAAGAAGACGGCGGCGAAGAAGACGGCGGCGAAGAAGGCCGCGCCGGCCAAGAAGACCGCGGCCAAGAAGACGGCGGCGAAGAAGACCGCCGCCAAGAAGGACGCGGACGAGGCGGGCGAGGACGAGACCCCCGACGAGGGTCCCGACGCCGCCAAGGGCGAGGCCGAGGAAGAGGAGGAGGGCGGGGAGAACAAGGGCTTCGTCATCTCCGACGACGAGGACGACGCCCCCGCCCAGCAGGTCGTGGTCGCGGGAGCCACCGCCGACCCCGTCAAGGACTACCTCAAGCAGATCGGCAAGGTCCCCCTCCTCAACGCCGAGCAGGAGGTGGAGCTCGCCAAGCGCATCGAGGCGGGTCTGTTCGCCGAGGACAAGCTGGCGAACTCCGACAAGCTGGCGCCCAAGCTCAAGCGCGAGCTGGAGATCATCGCCGAGGACGGCCGCCGCGCCAAGAACCACCTGCTGGAGGCCAACCTCCGCCTCGTGGTCTCCCTCGCCAAGCGCTACACCGGCCGCGGCATGCTCTTCCTGGACCTGATCCAGGAGGGCAACCTGGGTCTGATCCGCGCGGTCGAGAAGTTCGACTACACCAAGGGCTACAAGTTCTCGACCTATGCGACGTGGTGGATCCGCCAGGCGATCACGCGCGCCATGGCCGACCAGGCACGCACCATCCGTATCCCGGTGCACATGGTCGAGGTCATCAACAAGCTCGCCCGTGTCCAGCGTCAGATGCTCCAGGACCTGGGCCGCGAGCCCACCCCGGAGGAGCTGGCCAAGGAACTCGACATGACCCCCGAGAAGGTCATCGAGGTCCAGAAGTACGGCCGCGAGCCGATCTCCCTCCACACGCCGCTCGGCGAGGACGGCGACAGCGAGTTCGGTGACCTCATCGAGGACTCCGAGGCGGTCGTCCCGGCCGATGCCGTGAGCTTCACGCTGCTGCAGGAGCAGCTGCACTCGGTGCTCGACACCCTGAGTGAGCGCGAAGCCGGCGTGGTCTCGATGCGCTTCGGCCTCACGGACGGCCAGCCCAAGACCCTGGACGAGATCGGCAAGGTCTACGGGGTCACCCGTGAGCGGATCCGCCAGATCGAGTCCAAGACGATGTCGAAGCTCCGGCACCCGTCCCGCTCCCAGGTGCTGCGCGACTACCTGGACTGATCCGGGACTGATCGGGATCGGTCGGCTTTCGGCGGCGCCGGCCGCCGCCGAAAGCCGATGGTGAGGACAGGGCGACGGTGGCCGCGCGGGTGCGCTCGGCCACCGGGCGACCCACTCTGGGTGGAGTCATGCACACTCGGAGTCAGGAGGCCTCATGCGTCGTCCCTTTGCCCGTGCTCTGGCGGGAGCGCTGACCCTGGCGGCGGGAGCGGCCGCGGCGCCGTTCGCCCAGGTGCCGCAGGCGGCCGCGGACAGCGTGGTGATCGGCGGGAAGCCGGTGAAGGTGGCCGACAGCCCCTGGGTCGTCGCCCTCGCCAGCCGTGACCGGTTCGGGGGTACGCGGGGCGGGCAGTTCTGCGGAGGCGTGGTCGTCTCCCCGACCAGGGTGCTGACGGCCGCGCACTGTCTCGGCAGCCAGGTGCTGGGCGGCCCGGTCGAATCCGTGGCGGACTTCCGGGTGATCGCCGGACGTACGGAGCTCCGGGCGGCCGACGGCCGCGAGATCGCGGTGCGCGGGGCGCGGGTGAACCCGGCCTACGACCCGGTGAGCAACGCCGGGGACCTCGCCGTTCTGGAGCTCGCCGAGTCGGTGCCGGCGGACCACGTGCTGCCCATGGCCGGGGCCGGGCACTCCGCCTACGCGGCCGGGACCGGCGCCGCGGTGTACGGCTGGGGCGACACGAGCGGTTTCGGTGACTACGCGTACGGGCTGCGTGCCGCGGCGGTGACGGTGCTGGCGGACACGGTCTGCGAGCGCGCCTACCCCGGGGACGCGGACGGCCGGTACCGCGCGGAGTCCATGGTCTGCGCGGGAGACAGCGGCGGGGGCAAGGACGCCTGCCAGGGCGACAGCGGCGGGCCGCTGGTGGCGCAGGGGCGGCTCATCGGCCTGGTCTCGTGGGGCCGGGGCTGCGGCCGCGCCGACAGCCCCGGGGTCTACACGCGTGTCGCACCGTTGGTCGACTTCGTGCTGGCCCCCGAGACGGGCGCGCAGCCCGCGAAGGTACGGGACATCCGGCGGGACGTCCGCGGGGCCTCCGGGCCGTACGCAGGGCCCGTACAGGGGCATCGCACGCCGTAGCCACCGGGTCGCGGATGTGAGGACGGGCGGCACCCCTGGGTCTCAGGGGTGCCGCCCGTCGACCGGCCTAGCCGGTCCTGGCTCGTCGGATGCGAGGTGCAGGCCTTGTGTCAGCGGTCCTCGGGTTCGGCATGGGCAGCCGGAGCGGACGTGAGCCGCTCGGTCTCATCCTGTATTTCCGCGGCGATCTTCTTGAGTTCCGGCTCGAACTTGCGCCCGTGGTGGGCACAGAAGAGCAGTTCACCGCCGCTCAGCAGGACGACGCGCAGATATGCCTGGGCGCCGCAACGGTCGCATCGGTCAGCGGCCGTCAGCGGGGTCGCGGGTGTCAGAACAGTAGTCACGTCGCCTCTTCTCTAGCTCGACGAGCTGTCGTACCAGGGTCAACATCCAACCAGGCCGAAAACGTTCCCGCTCGCGGCTTTTCCTCGAAACTTCCTTCCGAAGCTGGCCGGCTGTTGCCGGTTGGCGGCGAAGGAGCCGTATTGCGTTGCTTTACGGTTTCGCGTTGTCAGTCGTGCGCTTGTTGCAGTTCCATCCTCCCCCGGCGAGAGTGCCAGGTTGTTCATGAGGACGTGCCCGAACCCTAAATGGTTCATGCGCGGAAGGGAACGTGATGTTTCCTTCACCCGCGCGGGGGATCGAACACTCGTGCGGATCTGGACTAGGCTGCAGAAAGGGCGAGGGTGGCGTTGCATCGGCTCTACCTGGCCTCGGTACCCTTCGAGCGGCACCCGAGCCACCCCTGCGCCCGACCGGGCCAGAAAAGAAATTCAGCGAGGAGCGAACTGCGTGACCGCCGACACGTCCGTGCCTTCCAGCGCGCTGCTGTCCGGAGCAGACCGGGACGGTTCCAACTACACCGCGCGGCACCTGCTCGTCCTCGAAGGGCTGGAGGCCGTCCGCAAGCGCCCCGGCATGTATATCGGCTCCACCGACAGCCGGGGCCTCATGCACTGCCTGTGGGAGATCATCGACAACTCCGTCGACGAGGCCCTGGGCGGCTACTGTGATCACATCGAGGTGATCCTCCACGAGGACGCCTCCGTCGAGGTCCGGGACAACGGCCGCGGTATCCCCGTGGACGTCGAGCCCAAGACCGGCCTGTCCGGCGTCGAGGTCGTCATGACCAAGCTGCACGCAGGCGGCAAGTTCGGCGGTGGCTCGTACGCGGCCTCCGGCGGTCTGCACGGCGTCGGCGCCTCCGTGGTCAACGCCCTCTCCGCCCGCCTCGACGTCGAGGTCGACCGCAACAGCGCGACCCACGCCATCAGCTTCCGCCGCGGCGTGCCGGGAATGTTCACCGAGCAGGGCGCCGAGAGCCCGTTCGACCCGGCCAACGGCCTCCGCAAGGCCAAGCGCGTCGCCAAGGGGAAGACCGGCACCCGGATCCGCTACTGGGCCGACCGGCAGATCTTCCTCAAGGACGCCCGCCTCAACCTGGAGACGCTCTACCAGCGCGCCCGCCAGACCGCCTTCCTCGTCCCCGGCCTGACCCTGGTCGTTCGCGACGAGCGCGGCATCGACGGAGCCGGCAAGACCGAGGAGACCTTCCGCTTCGACGGCGGCATCAGCGAATTCTGCGAGTACCTGGCCCAGGACAAGGCCGTCTGCGACGTCCTGCGCCTGACCGGCACGGGTACCTTCAAGGAGACCGTCCCGGTCCTCGACGACCGCGGCCACATGACGCCCACCGAGGTCACCCGCGAGCTCGGCGTGGACATCGCCCTGCGCTGGGGCACGGGGTACGAGACCAACGTCAAGTCCTTCGTGAACATCATCGCCACCCCCAAGGGCGGCACCCACGTCTCCGGCTTCGAGCGCTCGGTCGCCAAGACCGTGAACGAGGTGCTGCGCTCGGCCAAGCTGCTGCGCGTCGCCGAGGACGACGTGGTCAAGGACGACGCGATGGAGGGCATGACGGCCGTCGTCACCGTCCGCCTCGCCGAGCCGCAGTTCGAGGGCCAGACCAAGGAGGTGCTCGGCACCTCCGCGGCCACCCGGATCGTCGCCGCCGTGGTCGCCAAGGAGCTCAAGGCCTTCCTGACCTCCACCAAGCGCGACGACAAGCAGCAGGCCCGCGCCGTGATGGAGAAGATCGTCGCGGCTGCCAGGACCCGGATCGCGGCCCGTCAGCACAAGGAGGCGCAGCGCCGCAAGACCGCGCTGGAGACCTCCTCGCTCCCCGCGAAGCTGGCCGACTGCCGCAGCGACGACGTGGACCGCAGCGAGCTCTTCATCGTCGAGGGCGACTCCGCCCTGGGCACCGCGAAGCTCGCCCGGAACTCGGAGTTCCAGGCGCTCCTGCCGATCCGCGGCAAGATCCTCAACGTTCAGAAGTCCTCGATCTCGGACATGCTCAAGAACGCCGAGTGCGGAGCGATCATCCAGGTCATAGGAGCCGGATCGGGCCGGACCTTCGACATCGACGCCGCCCGGTACGGCAAGATCGTGCTGCTCGTCGACGCCGACGTCGACGGCGCGCACATCCGTTGCCTGCTGCTCACGCTCTTCCAGCGGTACATGCGACCGATGGTCGAGGCCGGCCGGGTCTTCGCGGCCGTGCCCCCGCTGCACCGGATCGAGCTGGTCCAGCCGAAGAAGGGCCAGGACAAGTACGTGTACACGTACTCGGACAACGAGCTGCGCCAGACCCTGCTGGAGTACCAGCGCAAGAACATCCGGTACAAGGACTCGATCCAGCGCTACAAGGGTCTCGGCGAGATGGACGCGGACCAGCTGGCGGAGACCACCATGGACCCCCGCCACCGCACCCTGCGCCGGATCAACATCGGCGACCTGGACTCGGCCGAGCAGGTCTTCGACCTGCTCATGGGCAACGAGGTGGCTCCGCGCAAGGAGTTCATCACGAGCTCCGCGGCGACCCTGGACCGCTCCCGCATCGACGCCTGATCCGGGTGCCGCCGCAGTGCGGCGGCACCCGACACCACAGGCGCCACGGCATACCGGCGCTCATCACTCCATCACCTGTTGGAGTGAAGTGCGCCGGTACACCAGTCCGGAAAGCGCCCATTCCGCACATCCTTGTGGGCACGCGGCCAATGCGGCGGCGGACAAGGAGTGTTCGGTGGACAAGCACGAAGGTCGTGATACCGGAACGATCCGGCTGGACGACCCCTGGTACGACGCGCTGGCCGTCGGGTGGGGCGAGGGTGAGGAAACGTCCCGGCCGACCCCGGTCCCCGGTGGCGGACGTCCCGCGCCCGGCGCATCCGACATCTACCTCGAAGTGCAGCGCAGCGCCGCCTTCCAGGAGGTGCGCACCCGCTACCGCAGGTTCGTCGTCCCCGCCACCGCCGGGTTCTTCCTCTGGTACGTCGCCTATGTGGTCGCCGCCACCGCCGCGCCCGGCCTCATGGCCCGGCCCGTGGTGGGCGCGGTCAACGTGGCCATGCTGGCGGGGCTCGGCCAGTTCCTCAGCACCTTCCTGCTGACCTGGGCGTACGCGCGGCACGCGCGGTTGCGCCGGGACCGGGCCGCGCTCGATCTGCGCTGGACCGTCTTCGAGCAGGAGCGTGGCCAGGACCGGACCCGGGCGAGGAGGGCCGGCCGGTGACCACCGAGCACCAGACCCTCGCGCTGATCCTGTTCAGCGTCTTCATCGCCGTGACCCTCGGCATCACCACCTGGGTCAGCCGGAACCGGCACGGGTCGGCCGAGGAGTTCTATGCCGGCGGACGACTGTTCTCCCCGATGGAGAACGGTTTCGCCATCGCGGGCGACTACATGTCCGCCGCCTCCTTCCTCGGCATCTCCGGTCTGATCGCCCTCTTCGGCTACGACGGCCTGCTGTACTCGGTGGGCTTCCTCGTGGCCTGGCTCGTGGTGCTCTTCCTCGTCGCCGAACTGGTCCGCAACTGCGGGCGCTTCACCCTCGCCGACGTGGTCGCCGCCCGGATGAGCGAGCGACCGGTGCGGATCGCGGCCGGGACCTCCTCGGTCGTGGTGTCCGTCCTCTACCTCATCGCACAGATGGTCGGCGCGGGCAGCCTGGTCGGCCTGCTGCTGGGGAACACGGGCGCCGTCGCCCGGACCCTCACCGTGGTGGGGGTGGGCGCGCTGATGGTGGTCTACGTATCCTTCGGCGGGATGCGGGCCACCACCTGGATCCAGATCGTGAAGGCCGTGCTGCTGATGGGCGGCGCGATCACCCTGACCGTGCTCGTGCTGCTGCGCTTCCACGGGAACTTCGACCAGTTGCTCAGCAGCGCCGCCGATCGCAGCGGGCACGGCCGGGCGTTCCTGAGCCCCGGCCTCAAGTACGGCGGGGACTGGACCGCCCGCGTCGACTTCATGAGCCTCGGTCTCGCGCTGGTCCTCGGGACGGCCGGGCTTCCGCACATCCTGTCGCGGTTCTACACCGTGCCCACCGCGCGCTCGGCGCGCCGGTCGGTGGTGTGGGCGATCGGGCTGATCGGCGGCTTCTACCTGATGACCATCGTGCTCGGCTTCGGTGCGGCCGCGCTGGTGGGACCGGACGAGGTGCGGGCGTCCAACGCCTCGGGCAACACGGCCGTTCCGCTGCTGGCGGCCTTCCTCGGCGGGGGCGCCGGTACCACCGGGGGCGCGGTGCTGTTCGCCTTCGTCGCCGCGATCGCCTTCGCCACCATCCTGGCGGTGGTGGCCGGTATCACCTTGGCCTCCTCGGCATCCGTGGCGCACGACCTGTACGCCTCCCTCAAGCGCCGGCACGCCCGTCAGCGCAGCGAGGTCGCGGTGGCCCGGGTCGCGGCCGTCGGCATCGGCGCGGTCGCGATCGCCCTCGGACTGCTCGCCCAGGACCTCAACGTGGCCTTCCTGGTGGGGTTGGCCTTCGCGGTGGCGGCCTCGGCCAATCTGCCGGTGCTGCTGTACTCGTTGTTCTGGCGCGGCTTCACCACGCGCGGAGCCGTCTGGTCGGTCTACGGCGGTCTGATTCCGGCCGTGCTGCTGGTGCTCGTCTCGCCGGTGGTGTCGGGCAGCCCCGAATCCCTTTTCCCCGGGGTGGACTTCCAGTACTTCCCGCTCCAGAACCCGGGGATCGTCTCGATCCCCCTGGGCTTCCTGGCGGGCTGGCTGGGCACCGTCACCTCGGGCGAGGAGGCGGACGAGGCGAAGCACGCGGAGACGGAGGTCCGCGCCCTGACCGGCGCCGGTGCGGTCTGAGCGGGCCGGACAGCTCGGTCGGGCAGCCGGGTCCGTCAGGCCGGTCCCTCCGACGGGAGCCAGGTGTAGCGGTGCTCCGGGCGGCCGGTCTCGCCGTAGCGCAGGGCGAGACTGACCCGGGCGGTGCGTTCGAGGAGTTTGACGTAGCGCTGCGCGGTTTGTCGGCTGATGCCCGCACGGTCGGCGATCTGCTGGGTGGACAAGGGGCCTTCGGCCGACCGCAGCACCTGACGGACGAGCTCCGCGGTGCTGGCGGAGTGGCCCTTGGGGAGCTCGTTCGGGGTTCCCGCGGCGGCGAGGGCACCGAAGATCCGGTCGACCTCGGCCTGTTCGGCCTCGCCGCCCGTGTCCAGGGTGCGGCGCAGGGCCCCGTAGGCCTCCAGACGGCTGCGCAGTCCGGCGAAGGTGAAGGGTTTGACCAGGTACTGCAGGGCGCCGAGGCGCATGGCGGCCTGCACGGTGGCGAGATCGCGGGCGGCGGTGACCATGATCACATCGGTGCGGTGCCCGAGCTGTCGTAGGCGCCGGACCAGGTCCAGGCCGTTCTCGTCGGGGAGGTAGTGGTCCAGGAGGACGAGGTCCACGGGCTGCGAGGTGAGGAACTCCAGGGCCTCGGCGGCCGAATGGGCCCGCGCCTTCACCGAGAAACCGGGAACCTTCGCCACGTACGCCGCGTTGATCAGGGCAACACGCACGTCGTCGTCGACGACCAATACGTGGATCGGGGTCTCGTTCACCGCAGGGCCTCCGGGAGTACGACGGAGAATTCCGCCCCTCCGTCCGCTGCTTCACCGGCCCGGGCACTGCCGCCCTGCCGCTCCGCGAGGCGGCGAACGAGGGCGAGGCCCAGCCCGCGCTCGCGGTGGGCCTTGGGCTGCTTGGTGGACCAGCCCTCCGTGAAGATCTCCTCGCGGCGTGCGGCGGGCACCCCGGGGCCGCTGTCGCGCACCCGCAGCACGGCGGTACGGCCCTCCGCGCGCAGCTCCACCTCGACCAAGGGCGTCGCCGAACCGGCGGCCGCGTCCAGGGCGTTGTCCACGAGGTTGCCGAGGATCGTGACGAGACCGCCGGGGTCGACCAGGCGGTCGGGGAGCAGGCTGGTGCCTGCCAGACGCAGAGGGACGCCGCGTTCGGCGGCGACGGTCGCCTTGCCCACCAGAAGGGCGGCCAGCCGTGGGTCGTGGACCTTTTCGGTGACCTGTTCGGCGGTCGTGCGGTGCACGCCGGCGACCTCGGTCACGAACTCCACCGCCTCCTCGTGCAGGCCGAGCTCCAGCAGGCCGAGGAGGGTGTGGAGGCGGTTGGCGTGCTCGTGGTCCTGGGCGCGCAGCGCATCGATCAGGCCCCGGGTGGAGTCGAGCTCGCGGCTCAGGTGCTCCAGCTCGGTGCGGTCGCGCAGGGTGGCGACGGCGCCGCCGTCCTCGGTGGGCATCCGGTTGGCCACCAGCACGCGGGGGCCCTGGACGGTGAGCAGGTCCCGGCCGGTGACGCGGCCCGACAGGACGTCGGCGGTGCGGCCCGCGCCCAGTACGACCTCCAGCGGGCGCCCCGCGCAACCGTCGGCGGCGTCCGGCGGGAGGCCCAGCAGGCGGGCGGCCTCGTCGTTGACCAGCCGGACCCTGCCGTCGGGGGCCAGGGCGATCACGCCCTCGCGGATGGAGTGCAGCATGGCCTCGCGCTCGGCGAGCAGGCCGGCGATGTCGGAGAAGGCCAGATCGCGGGTCTGCCGCTGGATTCGGCGGGAGAGCAGGTACGCCGCGAGGGCCCCGGCCGCCAGGGCGCCGCCGGCGTAGGCGAGCAGACCGGGGATCGCGCCGAGGAGGCGGTCGCGGACGCTGTCGTAGGCGATGCCGACCGAGACGGCGCCGATGATCTCGCCGTCGGCGGCGAGGAGCGGAACCTTGCCGCGGGCGGAGCGGCCCAGGGTGCCCTCGTCGATCTCCATGACCTCGCGTCCCGCCAGGGCGTCGCTCGGGTCGGTGGAGACGGGTAGCCCGATCCGGTCGGCGCTCGGGTGCGAGCGGCGGATGCCGTCCAGGTCGAGCACGACCACGTACTCGGCTCCGGTGGCGCGGCGGATCCGCTCGGCCGAGGACTGCACGGGGCTGTCGGCCGAGGCCCCGGAGGACAGGACCCCGGCGGCCAGCGCGGGGTCGGCCGCGGCGCTCTGCGCGATGGCCAAGGCGCGCCGCATGGCCTGGTCGTCGAGCTGGGCGCTGAGTGGCGCCAGGAACAGTCCGGTCGCCAGTACGGCGACCCCGGCGGCGATGGCCAGCTGGGTCAGCAGGATCTGGGAGACGGCCCGTCTGGGCAGCCCGAGGCGTCGAGCGCTCACGAGGGGGAACCGCATGGGCA
The DNA here is from genome assembly GCF_043201215.1 of Streptomyces sp. NPDC048331. Taxonomy (NCBI): domain Bacteria; kingdom Bacillati; phylum Actinomycetota; class Actinomycetes; order Kitasatosporales; family Streptomycetaceae; genus Streptomyces; species Streptomyces sp. NPDC048331. Next base: position 207,222 of record NZ_JBICYT010000007.1, read on the forward strand.
GCAACGTTAGGTCGGCTCCGGTGCAAGCGGAATGCTTACGCCCGACTTGTCGGGTACCCCACTTGTGTCATGCCCGGACCGTGTTCCAGGCGTCACTGCGGGTGAAGTGGGTGTCGTAGAGTTCCCGGACCTCCAGCAGGGATTCCGGCGGCACCTTCCCGTAGGCGATCCGCTGGCGTCGGGCGCCGGCTCCCCACATGTCCGGGGCCGGAGCCCGGGTGGGCCCGGCCCGTCACGGCGGCGGCAGCGGCCGGGGCAGCGGAAGTGGCTGGGGCGGGCGGGGTCCGTGGTAGTGCCCGCTCGGCCGCATCCGCAGCGGCCGCTCCTGGTACTCCTCCAGTGCGTGCGCCATCCAGCCCGCCGTACGGGCCACTGCGAAGACGGTCTCCCCGGCCTCCGCCGGCATTCCGCACGAGACCGTCAGCACCGCCAGTGCCAGGTCCACGTTGGCGTGCAGACCGCCCTGCCGGGCCATCACCGCGGCCACCTCGCGCGCCGCGCCCAACGCCGGACCGGCCTGCTCCAGTCCTTCCAGCCGCGCGAAGAGCGCTCGCGCCCGCGGGTCCTCTCCCCGGTACAGCCGGTGGCCGAGTCCGGGAACCCGGCGTCCCGCCCGCAGGTACTCCGCCACCACCGGCGCGGCCCCGCCCTGGTCCAGCACCTCCACCAGCATCCGGTGCGCGAGCCGTCCGGCCGCGCCGTGCAGGGGGCCCTCCAGGGCGCCGAGCCCGGCGGACACCGCCGCGTACGGATGGGCCCGCGCGGAGGCGGCCACCCGTACGGCCAGGGTCGAGGCGGCCAGGTCGTGGTCGACCAGCAGGGCCAGCGCGAGGTCGAGCACGGCCAGCGCGTCTGGGTCCGGCTCCCGCGCCGTCAGCCGCGACCACAACTGCCGGGCGATCCTGCCGTCCCCGGACCAGCGGGCCGGACCCGCCGCGGGGAGCGCGCCGACCAGGGTGGGGATCAGGGCGCGCGCGGAGCCGAGCACCGCCTCCTCGGACAGGTCGAAGCGCAGCGGATCCGCCACCGCGGCGGCGGCTACCGCCACCCGCAACCGGTCGATGGGGCCTCCGTGTTCCGGTAGCGCGGCGACCGCCCGCCGGGCCGCCTCCAGGGCCTGTGGGGGCGGCGTGAACCGGGTCCCGGGCGTGAGGGTGCCCGTCCACAGCCACTCGGCGACCTCCTCGTAGCGGTACCGGGAGGCCAGCTCCACGGCGTCCACGCCGCGGAACCAGTACCGGTCGGGCTCGATGAGGGTGAGCGCCGTGCGGACCGAGAGTTCCCCGCTGGGAGCCGCGGCCTCGCGCCGGCTGCGCCGGGCCAGCGCCTCGACCTCGGCGGCGTCGAAGCTGCTGCCCCGCCCGGCGGGATCGCGGCGGCTCGTGAGCTGGCCCCGGCTGACGTACGCGTACACCGTCGCCGGTTTCACCCCGAGTGCGCGGGCCGCCTCCTGCGTGGTGAGCCTGCGCCCGCCGTCCGTCTGGTCGCTCATGACGCCCACCCTACAGATGGACAGTTATGTTGATTAATCAATATTGACAGCGATTGAATCCATCATGGATGGTCGATCCATGAACACCACCCTGGAAGTACCCCGCGGCCTCGCGGGAGTCGTGGTCACCGAAACCGGTCTGGGCGACGTCCGGGGCCGGGAGGGCTTCTACCACTACCGCCAGTACTCGGCCGTCGAGCTCGCCGCCGCCCGCACCTTCGAGGACGTGTGGCACTTGATGTTCCGCGGCACGCTCCCGGCCGACGCCGCCGCGCGCGCCGCCTTCGCCGCCGAGGTCGCACCCCTGCGCCGACTGCCCGCGGAGGTGTGGGACGCCCTGCCCGCCCTGGCCCGGGCCACCCGGCTCTCCGGCCCCCTGGCCGGGCTGCGCACCGCGCTCTCGCTGCTCGGGGCCTGCGCCGGCTTCCGCCCGGTCTACGACCTCGACCCCGACCGCCGGACCGCCGACGCGCTGGCCGCCTGCGCCGCCGTACCGACCCTGCTGACCGCCCTGCACCGGCTGGGGCAGGGCCTGGAACCGGTGGAGCCGCGGGACGACCTCCCGTACGCCGCCAACTACCTCTACATGCTGACCGGCCGGGAACCCGACCCGGTCCGGGCCCGCGCGGTCGAGCGGTACCTGATATCCACCGTGGACCACGGCTTCAACGCCTCGACCTTCACCGCCCGGGTGATCGCCTCCACCGGCGCCGACGTCGCCGCCTGCCTGACCGGGGCGATCGGCGCACTCTCCGGCCCCTTGCACGGCGGAGCCCCCAGCCGAGCCCTGGACACCCTCGACGCCATCGGGACCGTGGACCGGATCGGGCCGTGGATCCGTGAACGGGTCCTGGCGGGGGACCGGATCATGGGGTTCGGTCACCCCGTCTACCGCACCGAGGACCCCAGGTCCCGCATGTTGCGCGAGATCGCCCTCCAGTTCGGCGGCCCCCTCGTGGACTTCGCCGTCGAGGTCGAGCGCCAGGTCGAGGAGATCCTCGCCGAACTCAAGCCGGGCCGGGAACTGCACACCAATGTGGAGTTCTACGCGGGCGTGGTCATGGAGCTCTGCGGCCTCCCGCGCGAGATGTTCACGCCCACCTTCTGCGCGGCCCGCGTGGTCGGCTGGAGCGCGAACATCCTCGAACAGGCCACCGATTCGAAGATCATCCGTCCGGCCGCCCGGTACACCGGCCCCACCCCGCCTCACCCCGTGCCGCCCCTGCGCTGACGGAGGCCGGCTACGATCGACCGGGTGAACAGCAGGCAGCCCATCCCCGTCGTCGTCCTCGCCGGTTTCCTCGGATCCGGCAAGACCACCGTGCTGAACCACCTCCTCGCCGGTCGCGGGGGCACCCGTATCGGGGTGGTCGTCAACGACTTCGGATCGATCGAGGTCGACGCGATGTCGGTGGCCGGCCAGGTGGGGGACTCGATGGTCTCCCTCGGCGGCGGCTGCCTGTGCTGCGCCGTCGACGGCAGCGAACTCGACGCCTATCTGGAGAAGCTCTCCGCCCCCGTCCACCGCATCGACGTGATCGTCATCGAGGCGAGCGGGCTGGCCGAGCCCCAGGAGATGATCCGGATGCTCATGGCCAGCGAGAACCCGGACATCCGGTACGGCGGCATGGTGGAGGTCGTGGACGCCGCCGAATTCGACGCGACCCGGGCCAGGCATCCGGAGACCGAACGCCACCTCGCCGTCGCGGACCTGGTGGTACTCAACAAGACCGACCGGGTGGACGCGGTCGAACGGGCCCGGATCGAGCGGGAACTCGCCGTGCTCTGTGCCCCGGGCACCCCGGTCGTGGGCGCCGACCACGGGCGGATCGACCCGGAACTGCTCTTCGACCGCAGGCCCTGGACCGAGACCCGAGGACAGCTCTCCTTCGAGGACCTGCTCGCGGAGGCCGACGGCCACGACCGCGGCCACGACCGCTGCGGTCACGCGCACGCCGCCTACGAAAGCACGGAGTTCACCACCGAGCAGGCCCTGTCCCCGCGCCGGTTCATCGACTTCCTCGACCGGCGCCCGGCCGGGCTCTACCGGATCAAGGGCTTCGTCCACTTCGGCGTCCCCGGGCACGAGGAGTGCTACGAGGTCCACGCGGTCGGCCGCTTCCTCCGCTTCGCCCCGAGGCCCTGGGGGCGGGGCGAAGCGCGCGTGAGCCGGCTGGTCCTGATCGGCTCCGGCACCGACGGACCCGGGCTGCTGCGCGAGCTGGAGGCCTGTCGAGAACCGGCCCCGCACGAGGCGGGCCCCGAGAGCATGTGGTGCGTTCTGCGCTACGTGGCCAGGCCCGAGCCCGAGCCCGGGACGGAACCGGAGGCCGAGCCCGCCCCCTCGGACGAGGGCTGAGGGCCCGGACACCGGACCCGCCCCGAGGGGCCGCGGGCCCCACCCGGCCGCCGGGGCCTCGCGGACAGGACACCGTGGCGGGGCTGCCACCCTGATCGACAGGCTCCCTCAGGCGACCTCGACGCCGAACTCGCCCAGCAGGTCCTCCAGACCGCCGCGGTAGCCCTTGCCACCGATCACGAAGTCCCAGTCGCCGTTGGCGCGGTGCCGGAACGAACCGAGGACCAAGGCGGTCTCGCCGGCGCGCCCGTCGGAGACGTCCAGCCGGCCCAGTTCCTCACCGCCGGCGGACAGCAGCCGGATATGGGCGTCGGTGAACCCGGCGAGGTCGGCGTGAGGATCGACCTCCGGGTCGATCGCGGCCACGAGGACCAGCCGGTCGGCCTGCGACGGCAGAGCGTCGAAGGAGACCTCCAGCGCCGCCTTGTCGGGGGCCGCGTGCGCGCGGGCCCGTACCGAACCGTCAGGGGTGCGCGGGTTGTTGAAGAAGACGAAGTGTTCCTCGCTCAGCACCCGGTTGCCCGTGCAGACCAGCGCGCACACGTCGAGGGCGACGGAACCCGACCAGGACAAGCCCAGCACGTTGTGGTCGGCCGGGGGCGTCGGATCGGCCGCCCGCCGGGCCGGGGCCGGGGCGCCACCGCCGAGCCGGCCGCGCAGTCCGTACTGGTGGAGCAGCTCGACCAGGTCCGCCCCGGGAACCAACTCCAGCGGCTTGCCGTTGGCGAAGGTGTACGACCCGGGCCCGAAGGACGCGGTGGTGACCAGCACCCCCTTGTTCGCCCCCTTGTCCTGGACCGTGCCGTACAGATCACGCACGGCCGTCGGTGGCACCGTGTTCCGGTAGCGCTTGACCTGCACCACGATCCGCCCGCCCCGGATCGGCGCCGGGTCCACCGCCTCCACGTCCACCCCGCCGTCACCCGACCGCTGCGTGGTCACCGCCTCCATGCCCATCGCCCGGAACAGCTCGGCGACCAGGTTCTCGAAGGCGATCGGGTCCATCGCGAAGAGATCCGGCTCGTCCTCGTCCGTGTCGCCCACGTGTCCGCCGTGGCTGACGACATCCCCGCCGACCTCGTCGGGCCGGCGCCCCGGGCGTACCGGCGCCAGCTGGTCGGGTCGTGTCGACAGCAGCCCGCCCAGCCCCGAGACCAGACAGTCCACGGCGCTGACCTGCTCCAGCCGCAGTCCGGTGAAGGCGCTGCGCGCCGCCGGCACCGTGGCGAGCACGAACCGCGCCTCCTGACCGGTCGCCGGATCGTGGCAGTCCACGAAGCCGTTGACCACGACCGAGTCCAGTACGTCGTACTCGTCCGCCGCGTACAGCTCGCGCACCACCAGCAGCAGGCACTGGGCCAGCAGGTCCCGGTACAGGGCCCGTCGTTCGGTGACCGGGCGGGGCTTCACCCTGTCCTGGTCCGTGCTCGGCAGGTACTGCACCGCCCGGGCCTCCGGGACCACCGCGTATCCGGGTAGCTCCCAGTCCAGCACCAGCTGGCGCGCGGCCGGGTCGTACGCCGCCGTCACCTGCCTCGGCAGTGCCTCGGGCCAGGCCGTCGAGGCGTACAGGGCGGCCGAGAAGTACTCCACCGCCGCCTCGGCGTCACCCGCGCGCAGCGCGTCGGCCAGCTCCGCGAGCCCGCCGTTGTGCGCCAGTGCCCCCGCCATCTGCTCCGCCGCCCACCGGTCGTACTGCTGGCGGTACGAGGCCAGTTGCCGCCTGCGCTGCGCTTCGGCGGCGTTCGCGGCCTGCCAGGCCTGGGTGTAGCGGGCGTGTGCCTCCCGCTCCGCCTGCGCGCGGTGGTTCGAGCCCAGCGTCCAGCCGCTGCTCTGCCGCTGGAAGTCCTCGATGCGGGGCATCGGTACGGGGTGCGCCAGGGCTCCGGGGTCGAAGGGCTGCAGCCCGTCGGGCCGGGCCAGGGCGGATATCCGGAACGCCGGTGCCCGGCAACCCGCCGCCAGCAGGCCCTTGAGGGCTTCGACCTCGGCGTCGAACTGCGCGGTGCGCCGCAGGGCCTCGGCCTCGCGGTACTGCCGGTGGCTGCGGTTCGCGTCCCGTTCGTGGGCCCGCTGCCGACGCTCGGCCTCCCGCTGCTGGACCAGCTGCGTCTGCTGCTGCCGGCGCTGTGCCTCCGCCCAGTTCCCGATCAGTCCGCTGCCCGCTCGACGGCTCATCAGCTGCGTTCTCCCCCCACCGCGTCCACGGGGAAAACACTAGTCGGCATTCGGGTGGTACGTCCCCCCGGTCGTACCACCCGAATGTCCTCCCGCGCCCTACAGCGCGGTCCCCGCCAGCGCCGCGACCGCCGACGGCAGCGCGGTCCCGGAGCCGTCCCGGCGCGGGTCCACGGCCGGCAGTGCGGCCGGCGTGCCGTTCGCCGCCGCCGCGCGGACGGGGGAACCGCCCGCCCAGGCCAGGACCAGGACGTCCTCGCCCTTCAGGAACCGCTGGCAGCGCACACCACCCGTGGCGCGGCCCTTGCGCGGGTACTGGTCGAACGGGGTCAGCTTCCCGGAGGTCACCGAGTCGTCCAGGGTGCCGTGCGAGCCCGCGACCGTGAAGACCACGGCGTCCCGCGCCGGGTCCACGGCCGAGAAGTGGATCACCTTGGCGTTGTCGGCGAGCTTGATGCCCGCCATACCGCCCGCCGGTCGGCCCTGCGGGCGGACCTGACCCGCCGGGTAGCGCAGCAGCTGGGCGTCGTCGGTGATGAAGACCAGGTCCTCCTCACCCGTGCGCAGCTCGACCGCGCCGACGATCCGGTCGCCCTCCTTGAGGGTGATGACCTCCAGCTCGTCCTTGTTCGCCGGGTAGTCCGGCACGACGCGCTTGACCACGCCCTGCTCGGTGCCCAGCGCGAGCCCCTGCGAGGACTCGTCCAACGAGGTCAGGCAGACCACCCTCTCGTCCGCCTCCAGCCCGGAGAGGAATTCCGAGACCGGGGCGCCGCCCGCCAGGTTCGGCGCGGCGTGCGTGTCCGGCAGCTGCGGCAGGTCGATCACCGACAGCCGCAGCAGCCGACCGTACGAGGTGACCGCGCCGACATCGGCCCGGGCCGTCGCCGCGACCTGCGAGACGATCAGGTCGTGCTTGGCACGGGCGCCGCCCTCCTCCTCCGGCAGCGCCTCGCCGTTCGCGGTACGCGCCAGCAGGCCAGTCGAGGACAGCAGGACCCGGCACGGGTCGTCCGCGACCTCCAGCGGAACGGCCGCCACCGCGGTGCCCGCGGACTCCAGCAGCACCGTACGGCGCTCGGTGCCGAACTTCTTCGCGACAGCCGCCAGTTCCGCGGAGACCAGCTTGCGCAGCTCGCTGTCCGACTCCAGGATCCCGGTCAGCTCGTCGATCTCGCCGGTCAGCCGGTCGCGCTCGGACTCCAGCTCGATCCGGTCGAAGCGGGTCAGCCGGCGCAGCGGGGTGTCCAGGATGTACTGGGTCTGGATCTCGCTCAGCGAGAACCGCTCCATCAGCCGGGACTTGGCCTGCGCCGAGTTGTCACTGTCCCGGATGAGCCGGATGACCTCGTCGATGTCGAGGAGCGCCACCAGCAGGCCCTCGACCAGGTGCAGCCGGTCGCGGCGCTTGGTGCGGCGGAACTCGCTGCGCCGCCGGACGACCTCGAAGCGGTGGTCGAGATAGACCTCCAGCAGCTCCTTGAGGCCCAGCGTCAGGGGCTGCCCGTCCACCAGCGCCACGTTGTTGATGCCGAAGGACTCCTCCATCGGCGTCAGCTTGTAGAGCTGCTCCAGGACGGCCTCCGGGTGGAAGCCGTTCTTGATCTCGATGACCAGGCGCAGGCCGTGCGAGCGGTCGGTGAGGTCCTTGACGTCGGCGATGCCCTGGAGCTTCTTCGAGCCGACCAGGTCCTTGATCTTCGCGATGACCTTCTCGGGGCCGACCGTGAAGGGCAGTTCGGTGACGACCAGGCCCTTGCGGCGCGCCGTCACGTCCTCCACGGCCACCGTCGCGCGGATCTTGAAGGTGCCGCGGCCGTTCTCGTAGGCGTCTTTGATGCCCGAGAGCCCGACGATCCGGCCGCCGGTGGGCAGGTCGGGGCCCGGCACGAAGCGCATCAGCGCCTCCAGGTCCGCCTGCGGGTACCGGATCAGATGGCGGGCGGCCGCGATGACCTCGCCGAGGTTGTGCGGGGGCATGTTGGTGGCCATGCCGACGGCGATGCCGGACGCGCCGTTGACCAACAGGTTCGGGTAGGCGGCGGGCAGGGCGACGGGCTCCCGCTCCTGACCGTCGTAGTTGGCGGTGAAGTCGACGGTGTCCTCGTCGATCGACTCCGTCATCAGCGACGTGGCGTCGGCCATCTTGCACTCGGTGTAGCGCATCGCGGCCGGCGGGTCGTCGTTGCCGAGCGAGCCGAAGTTGCCGTGGCCGTCGACCAGCGGCAGCCGCATGGAGAAGGGCTGGGCCATGCGCACGAGGGCGTCGTAGATCGACGCGTCACCGTGCGGGTGGAGCTTGCCCATGACCTCGCCGACGACACGGGCGCACTTCACGTAGCCGCGGTCGGGCCGCAGGCCCATCTCGTTCATCTGGTAGACGATGCGCCGGTGCACCGGCTTCATGCCGTCCCGGGCGTCGGGCAGGGCGCGGGAGTAGATCACCGAGTACGCGTACTCGAGGAAGGAGCCCTGCATTTCGTCGACGACGTCGATGTCGAGGATCTTCTCCTCGAAATCCTCCGGCGGCGGGGTCTTCGTGCTGCGGCGGGCCATCGCTGCGCGGCTCCTTAACCAAAATGGGGTGTGCTGGCTGTCGGGTGGGGTGTCTCGTCGGGTCTGACGGGGTCTGACGGGGTCTGACTGGGTCTGACTGGGTCCGGCGGTCTTGTGGTGTCCGGCGAGGGTACGACGCGGACCATTGTGGCCCGACGCACCGACAACGCCGACTCCGACCCCGGGGGTCCCCCGGACGGAGTGCGCGGGAGTGACCCGGGAACTTATCCGGCGGTCGGCGCGCTTGCATACAGTGGCAGGTCGATAAGAAATCTCTGCATCGCGATCGAAGGGACCACATGCCCATGGGTCACACGGCCACAGCCCAGGCCGGCTCCGGCGGCCTGACAGCGACCGAGCACCGGCTGGCCAACGGCCTGCGCGTGGTGCTCTCCGAGGACCACCTGACCCCGGTCGCCGCGGTCTGCCTCTGGTACGACGTCGGCTCGCGCCATGAAGTCAAGGGACGCACCGGCCTGGCTCACCTCTTCGAGCACCTGATGTTCCAGGGGTCGGCGAGCGTACCCGGCAACGGGCACTTCGAACTGGTCCAGGGCGCCGGCGGTTCCCTCAACGGCACCACCAGCTTCGAGCGCACCAACTACTTCGAGACGATGCCGACGCATCAGCTGGAGCTCGCGCTCTGGCTGGAGGCGGACCGGATGGGGTCCCTGCTGGCCGCCCTGGACGACGAGTCCATGGAGAACCAGCGCGACGTCGTCAAGAACGAGCGCCGCCAGCGCTACGACAACGTCCCGTACGGCACGGCCTTCGAGCGGCTCACCGCCCTGGCCTACCCCGAGGGCCACCCGTACCACCACACCCCGATCGGCTCCATGGCCGACCTGGACGCCGCCTCCCTCGAGGACGCGCGTACCTTCTTCCGCACGTACTACGCGCCCAACAACGCGGTGCTGTCGGTCGTCGGGGACATCGACCCCGAGAAGACGCTCGCCTGGGTCGAGAAGTACTTCGGCACCATCCCCGCGCACGACGGCAAGCAGCCGCCCCGCGACGGCTCGCTGCCCGACATCATCGGGGAGCAGCTGCGCGAGGAGATCGTCGAGGAGGTCCCGGCGCGTGCGCTGATGGCCGCCTACCGGCTGCCGCACGACGGCACCCGAGAGTGCGACGCCGCCGACGTGGCGCTGACCATCCTGGGCGGCGGCGAGTCCTCGCTGCTGCACAACCGGCTGGTACGCCGCGACCAGAGCGCCGTCGCGGCCGGCTTCGGCATGCTGCGCCTGGCCGGGGCGCCCTCCCTGGGTTGGCTGGACGTCAAGACCTCCAGCGGGGTCGAGATCCCCGCCATCGAGGCGGCCGTGGACGAGGAGCTCGCGCGGTTCGCCGCCGAGGGCCCGACGGCCGAGGAGATGGAGCGCGCCCAGGCGCAGCTGGAACGCGAGTGGCTGGACCGGCTGAGCACGGTCGCCGGCCGCGCCGACGAACTGTGCCGCTTCGCGGTGCTGTTCGGCGACCCGCAGCTGGCGCTGACCGCCGTCCAGCGCGTCCTGGACGTCACCGCCGAGGAGGTGCAGGCCGTGGCCGCGGCCCGCCTGCGCCCGGACAACCGCGCGGTGCTCGTCTACGAGCCGCTCGCGGCCGACGGGTCCGACCAGCACGACGAGTCCGAGGGCTCCGACGAGAACGAGGGGGCGGAGCAGTGAGCGACACGGCAGCCGTCACGATGACCTTCCACCCGCAGCCGCAGGCCGGCGAGCCGCAGCCGTGGGCCTTCCCGGCCCCCGACCGCGGGCAGCTGTCCAACGGGCTGACCCTGCTGCGCTGCCACCGGCCGGGCCAGCAGGTCGTCGCGGTCGAGGTCAACCTCGCCGCCCCGCTGGACGCCGAGCCCGAGGGCCTGGACGGCGTGGCGACCATCATGGCGCGGGCCTTCTCCGAGGGCACCGACAAGCACTCGGCCGAGGAGTTCGCGGCCGAGCTGGAGCGCTGCGGCGCCACCTTGGACGCGCACGCCGACCACCCGGGCCTGCGGGTCTCGCTGGAGGTGCCGGCCTCCCGGCTGCCCAAGGCGCTCGGCCTGCTCGCCGAGGCGCTGCGCGCCCCGGCCTTCGCCGACGCCGAGGTCGACCGGCTGGTGCGCAACCGGCTCGACGAGATCCCGCACGAGCTCGCCAACCCGCAGCGCCGCGCGGCCAAGCAGCTCTCCAAGGAGCTCTTCCCGGCCGACCTGCGGATGTCCCGGCCGCGCCAGGGCACCGAGGAGACCGTCGCCCGGATCGACTCCGCCGCGGTACGCGCCTTCTACGAGGCCCACGTACGCCCCGCCACCGCCACCGCGGTGGTCGTCGGCGACCTGACCGGCATCGACCTGGACGCCGTGCTCGCGGACACCCTGGGTGCCTGGACGGGCAACACCGCCGCCGCCCGCCCGGTGCCGCCGGTGACCGCCGACGACACCGGCCGCGTGGTCATCGTGGACCGGCCCGGTGCGGTCCAGACGCAGCTGCTGATCGGCCGGATCGGGGCGGACCGTCACGACCGGGTGTGGGCGGCCCAGGTGCTGGGCACGTACTGCCTCGGCGGCACCCTCACCTCGCGCCTGGACAAGGTGCTGCGCGAGGAGAAGGGGTACACCTACGGCGTGCGCGCCTTCGGCCAGGTGCTGCGCTCCACCGCCGACGGCAAGGGCGCCTCCATGCTCGCCATCAGCGGCTCGGTGGACACCCCGAACACCGGACCGGCGCTGGAGGACCTCTGGAAGGTGCTGCGCACCCTCGCCGAGGGCGGTCTGACCGACGCCGAACGCGATGTCGCCGTGCAGAACTTGGTGGGCGTGGCCCCGCTGAAGTTCGAGACGGCCGCCTCGGTCGCGGGCACCCTCGCCGACCAGGTCGAGCAGGAACTGCCGGACGACTACCAGGCGCAGTTGTACGCCCAGCTCGCCGCGACGGGCACCGTGGAGGCGACCACGGCGGTCGTTCAGGCCTTCCCCGCGGACCGGCTGGTCACCGTCCTGGTGGGCGACGCGGCGGTCATCGAGGAGCCCGTACGGGCCCTTGGGATCGGCGAGGTCTCGGTCGTCTCCAACTGACGGTCGGGTGACGGCCCCTTGAGGGCCGGCCGAGGCTTTCGGCAAGGGGTTCTGGTGACTTGTCACCAGAACCCCTTTTGTCCGTTTAGTGGTGAGGTTGCTTGTATGCGGTGTGGCGTACGCAACAAAAAGCCGTGTCTGTTTGGCGATTGACTGATGATCCGCCTAGCGTCGGCCGTGCTGTTCGTCAGTTGTGCCCGCCGCACCCGCGGCACCGGACAGCGATCGCCGAGTCCCCGTCAGGCGCGAGCCTGGGGAGCCGGGGACCCACATGAGTCCCTGGGGTGAATCGGACCCCCTCGCAAGAGGAGGCCCGTAGGAGACCTTCCTGCTCCGAACCCGTCAGCTAACCCGGTAGGCGAGAAGGAAGGAAAGGATCAAACCCTTCATGGCGTTTGGCAGTCGTCCCGCTGGTACCGGTAAGCACCGTGGCTCCAGCCGTCTGAGCAAGAAGACCGCCGGTTACGCCGGTATCGCCGCGATCGCCACCACGGGTGTCGTCGGCTCCCTCGCCGCCCCGGCCTTCGCCGCGGACAACCACAGCAGCACCATCGGCCAGGACAACGGCCTCGGTGCCGTCGTCGTCGCCGAGGACCTTGCGGGTGACATCGCCGACCAGGCCGAGTCCCAGCACCGCGTCGCCGAGCAGGACGCCGTCAAGGCGCAGGCCGAGGCCGACGCGAAGCAGCGGGCCGCCGAGGCCAAGCGCATGGCCGAGGCCAAGGCGAAGGCCGAGCGCGAGGCCGCCGAGCGCGCCGCCCGCGAGGAGGAGCGCAAGCGCCTCAACACCTTCGTCGCCCCGGTGGACGGCTCGTACGTCAGCACGCAGTACCACGCGGGCGGCGGCATGTGGTCCTCCGGCAGCCACACGGGCATCGACTTCCACGCCGCCTCCGGCACCTCGGTCCACGCGGTGGGCCTGGGTACCGTCGTCGAGGCCGGCTGGGGTGGCGCGTACGGCAACAACGTCGTCATCAAGCACAACGACGGCACCTACACCCAGTACGGGCACCTGTCCTCGCTGAACGTCTCCGTCGGCCAGCAGGTCACCCCGGGCCAGCAGATCGGTCTGTCGGGCTCCACCGGCAACTCCAGCGGCCCGCACCTGCACTTCGAGGCCCGCACGGGCTCGCAGTACGGCTCGGACATCGACCCGATCTCGTACCTCCGCTCGCACGGCGTCGGTCTCTGACCTCACGCCCCGCGCCTCGCGCCGCTTCACCGAAGACCCCGGCTCTCCGAGTCGGGGTCTTTGTTTTTGCGCCTTCGTGCAAATGTTTCGTATTTCCGGCCGCTCTCGGAAATTATCGTGTGTTGCAATAGGGTCGCAGCACGCGCATGTGCGTGCAATGACGCTGCAGTCGGAAATAGGCGGAGGTTCGGTCTTGCGTATTCCTGCGCACGCGGTATGCACGGCGATCCGCGACGACATCGTCTCCGGGGTGTTCGAGCCGGGCGGCCGGCTGACCGAGGAGGTGCTGGCCCGCCGGTACGGCGTGTCACGCGTCCCGGTGCGCGAGGCCCTGCGGACCCTGGAGTCGGAGGGGTTCGTGACCACGCGGCGCCATGCTGGGGCGTGCGTGGCCGAGCCGACCGAGCAGGAGGCCGCGGACCTGCTGGAGCTGCGGATGCTCCTGGAGCCGCTGGCCGCCGCGCGAGCCGCCCGACGGCGCACCGACGCACACCTCAAGGTGCTGCGCGGACTGGTCAGGCTGGGGCAGGAACGGGCCAGGCGGGGCCAGGGGGAGGATCTGCGGTCCCTGGGCGGATGGTTCCACGAGACGCTCGCCCAGGCCTCCGGCAGCCCGGGGCTGATCGCGCTGCTCACGCAGATGCGGCACAAGATCGCGTGGATGTACGTGGTGGACGCGCCGGCCCGGCCCGTGGAGTCCTGGGCGGAGCACGGTGCGGTCGTGGACGCGGTGGCGCGCGGCGACGCCGAACGGGCGCGGGCGCTGACCGCGATCCACGCCGACCGGGCGGCGGGGGCGCACCGGCTGCGGCTCCGCCCGGCGGTGAGCACTTCGCAACCTGCCGTAAACATGTCGGGCGGCCGGCATTAACAGGAGCCGTATACAAAGGTTGGGATCGCATGGATTCGTTGCGCGACAGCCTATCGGTTCCATGTCGGGTAAATTCCCTGCGCGGAATTCCTACGGGGCTGAATTCGGTGTGCGCCGCACCCGATCAGGGGCCTTTTCCCGTCGGGCGGAATTTCTCCGTGTCCGTTTCCCGCAAAACGCCCGGCAGGGAACGGCGGCCGCCGGCCGGTCCCCGCGCGTACCCGCCGCCCGGTGGGGGCCGGGTTCGCGGAACGACGAAGCCGCGGCTCCCGGATCGGGGGCCGCGGCTTCGCGCGTGAGGTCGAACCCGAAGGGTCAGACGGTCTCGGGGAGCTCCTCGAGACCCTCGGCGACCAGCTTCGCGAGGCGGTCGAGCGCGGCGTCCGCACCCTCGGCCTCGGAGGCGAGGACGATCTCCTCGCCGCCCTGGGCGCCCAGGCCCAGGACCGCCAGCATGGAGGCGGCGTTGACGGGGTCGCCGCCGGACTTCGCGATGGTCACCGGGACGCCGGAAGCGGTCGTCGCACGGACGAAGATCGAGGCGGGACGAGCGTGCAGGCCCTCGGCCCACCCGACGTTGACGCGGCGCTCTGCCATGGTGATGCCCTTCAGGTTCTTACGGTTGTCTAGACCAGTCTCTCACGGCGTCCGGAATGCTCGGACCTACCCGAGGCCAGAATTTTCCGCCGCTCGACCTCCCCCAGCTTGCCCTGATTCGTCCCGTCCTGCCTCGGCGCCGCGCGAGCGCTCCACGGCCTGATCCGGCCGTAAGGTAGGCACATGACCATCGAGTCGGACCCCTCGTACCCGGCCCACTGGGAAGCCGATGTCGTCCTGCGCGACGGCGGCACCGCCCGGATCAGGCCCATCACCACCGAGGACGCGGGCCGGCTCGTCAGCTTCTACGAGCAGGTCTCGGACGAGTCGAAGTACTACCGCTTCTTCGCCCCTTACCCCCGGCTCTCCGACCGCGACGTGCGCCGCTTCACGCACCACGACTACGTGGACCGGGTCGGCCTCGCCGCGACCATCGGCGGGGAGTTCATCGCCACCGTCCGCTACGACCGCATCGACGCCGCCGGTCGGCCCGCCTCCGGACCCGCCGACGAGGCCGAGGTCGCCTTCCTCGTCCAGGACGCCCACCAGGGCCGCGGGGTCGCCTCCACGCTGCTGGAACACATCGGCGCGGTGGCCAGGGAGCGCGGTATCCGGCGGTTCGCCGCCGAGGTGCTGCCCGCCAACACCAAGATGATCAAAGTCTTCACGGACGCCGGCTACCAGCAGAAGCGCAGCTTCGAGGACGGCTCCGTGCGCCTCACCCTCGACCTCGAACCCACCGCCGAGTCCCTCGCCGTGCAGCGCGCCCGCGAACAGCGCGCCGAGGCCCACTCGGTGCAGCGACTGTTGGCCCCCGGTTCGGTGGCCGTCGTCGGAGTCAGCCGCTCCGGCGGGGGCGTGGGCGCCGCCGCACTGCGCAACCTGCGCGACAGCGGCTTCCACGGCCACCTCTACGCGGTCAACGAGGCCGTCACCCGCGACCTCCTCGACGGCGTGCGGGCCTACCCGACCATCGAGGCCATCGGCGCCCCGGTCGACCTCGCGGTGATCGCGGTCCCCGCCGACCGGGTCCCCGACGCGGTGGCGGCCTGCGGCGAGCACGGGGTGCAGGGGCTCGTCGTCCTGTCCGCCGGATACGGGGAGAGCGGCCCGGCCGGACTCGCCCGCCAGCGCGAACTGGTGCGGCAGGTGCGCTCGTACGGGATGCGGTTGATCGGGCCGAACGCCTACGGGGTGATCAACACCGCGCCCGAGGTGGAACTCAACGCCTCCCTCACCCCCGCACCGATGCCGACGCGCGGCCGGATCGGCCTGTTCACACAGTCCGGGGCGATCGGCATCGCCCTGCTCTCCGCGCTGCTCCGGCGCGGCGAGGGCCTGTCCTCCTTCGTCTCGGCCGGCAATCGCGCCGACGTGTCCGGGAACGACATCCTCCAGTACTGGTACGACGACGAGGCGACCGACGTCGCCCTGCTCTACCTCGAAACCCTCGGCAACCCGAGGAAGTTCACCCGCCTCGCCCGCCGCACGGCGGCCGTCAAGCCGGTGGTCGTCGCCAAGGGCGGCCGGCACAGCCCGGCCGGGCACGTCGTCCCCGACACCCGGCTGCCGGAGGCCACCGTCTCCGCTCTCCTCCGCCAGGCCGGCGTCATCCGCGTCGACACGGTCACCGAGCTGGTGGACGTCGGCCTCCTGCTGGCGGCGCAGCCACTGCCGGCCGGGCCCCGCATCGCGATCCTCGGCAACTCCGAATCCCTCGGGATCCTCACCTACGACGCCTGCCTCACCCAGGGCCTGCGCCCCCTGCCGCCGCTCGACCTGACGACGGCGGCGACGCCGGCGGACTTCCGCGCCGCCCTGACCGACGCGCTCCGCTCCGAGGACTGCGACGCCGTGGTGGTCACGGCCATCCCGTGGGTGAGCGAGGACGCGCCGGCCGACGACCTGGCCGGCGCCCTGCGCGAAGCGGTGGCGGCGTCCCCGGGCAAGCCCGTCGCGGTGGTCCACGTCGAGCTCGGCGAGCTCGCCCTGGCCCTGTCCGCGGTGCGCGGCGTCCCGTACACCGCGTCGTCCCGGAACTGGAGCCCCGCCGCGGACCAGGCTCCCCAGGCGCCGGCCGAGCCGCTGTCCGCGGACAGCATCCCCAGCTACCCCGCCGCCGAACGCGCGGTCAAGGCCGTCGCCGAAGCCGTTCGGTACGGGCAGTGGCGCCGGGCCGCCGCCGAGGACGACGGGCGGGTCCCCGAGTACGAGGACATCGACGAGGCCGGGACCGCCGACCGGCTGGCCCGGCTGCTGGCCGACGTCGAGCCCGGCGCCGCGGCGACCCTGACCGACTGGGACGCCCGTGAACTGCTCGCGGGCTACGGGATCCGCGTCCTGCCCACCCTGCCCGCTCCGAGCGCCGACGCGGCGGTCCGCGCCGCCGGGGTGCTGGGCTACCCGGTGGCGCTCAAGACCACCGCCCCGCACCTGCGCCACCGCGCGGACCTGGGCGGCGTACGCCTCGACCTCACGAACGAGCCCGAGCTGCGGCGCTCGTACGAGGAGCTCACCGACGCCCTGGGCAAGCCGGCCGAGCTCCAGCCCGTGGTGCAGGCCATGGTGCCGCGCGGGGTCGACACCGTCGTCCGGTCCGTCATCGACCCCGCCGCGGGCGCCGTCCTCTCCTTCGGGCTCGCCGGCGTCGCCTCCGAGCTGCTCGGCGACACCGCGCACCGGCTGGTCCCGGCCACCGACCGGGACGCCGCCGGACTGATCCGGTCCATCCGGACGGCGCCCCTCCTGTTCGGCTGGCGGGGCAGCGACCCCGTGGACACCCCCGCCCTGGAGGAACTGCTGCTGCGGCTGTCCCGCCTCGTGGACGACCATCCGGAGGTGATCGGCGTCTCGCTGGAGCCCGTCGTGGTCGCCGCCGAGGGCGTGTCCGTGCTCAGCGCCACCGTCCGTGTCGCCCACCCGCCGGCCCGCGGCGATCTCGGCCCGCGGACCCTCCCCAGTTACTGACCGGGTACGGCGCGGCCTGAGGGCCCCGGACGGGCCTTAGGATGGACCTCATGGCGAAATCCGGTACGACGACCCAGGGGCTGCGCACGGCGATCGAGCGCAGCGGCTACTACCCGGCCCTCGTGGCCGAGGCCGTGGAGGCCGCGGTGGGCGGCGAGCCGATCTCGTCGTACCTGGTCCACCAGGAGACGACCTTCGACTCCAACGAGGTGCGCCGGCACGTCACCGTGCTCGTCCTGACAGGCAACCGCTTCATCGTCAGCCACACCGACGAGCAGGCCGCCGACGCCGGGTCCCCCTCCCCGTACGCGACCACCTCCACCGAGTCGGTCAAGCTGTCCAGCATCTCCTCCGTGGTGCTCAGCCGCGTCGTCGCCAACCCGGAGTCCTACACCCCGGGCACCCTGCCCCGCGAGGTCGTCCTGACCATCGGCTGGGGCGCGGTCTCCCGGATCGACCTGGAGCCGGCCGCCTGCGGCGACCCGAACTGCGACTCCGACCACGGCTACACCGGCAACTCCACCGCCGACGACCTCAGCCTGCGGGTCAGCGAGGCCGGCGACGGCCCGGAGGCGGTGCGCCAGACCCTGGTGTTCGCGCAGGCACTCAGTGAGGCAACAGCAGCCACGTCCTCCACCCCCGCCCGCTGATGGCGTACTCCGCGGCACAGGAGTGGCCCGAGCCGGAGCTGCTGGACCTGGCGGGCGCCCCCGTCCCGGAGTACGGCGTCGGGTCGCTCGCCGACCTGCTGCCCACGCTCGTGGCCGGCCAGGGCGTCCCCGGTTTCACCGCCGCGATCCCCGAACTGACCCCGACCGACCGGAACTGCGTGTTCCTGGTCGACGGCATGGGCTGGGAGCAGATCAAGGCCCACCCGGACGAGGCCCCGTACCTCACCTCCCTGCTCGGCAGCTCGCGCGGCGGCACCGGCCGCCCGATCACCGCGGGCTTCCCGGCGACCACCGCCACCTCGCTCGCCTCCGTGGGCACCGGCCTGCCGCCGGCCCGCCACGGCCTGCCCGGCTACGCCGTCCGCAACCCCGCCACCGGTGAACTGATGAACCAGCTCCGCTGGCATCCGTGGACCCCGCCGAAGCCCTGGCAGCCGTACCCGACCGTCTTCCAGCAGGCCGACAAGGCCGGGGTGGCGACCGCCCAGGTGTCCTCGCCCGCCTTCCAGACCACCCCGCTCACCAAGATCGCGCTGAGCGGCGGCACCTTCCTCGGTCGGATGACCGGCGAGGAACGGATGGACCTGGCGGCCGAGCGGCTCGCGGCCGGTGACCGCTCGCTCGTCTACACGTACTACAGCGAGCTCGACGGGGCCGGTCACCGGCACGGCGTGGACTCCGACGCCTGGCGCGGCCAGCTGATGTACGTGGACCGGCTCGTCCAGCGGCTCGCCGAGCAGCTGCCGCCCCGCACGGCCCTGTACGTGACCGCGGACCACGGCATGGTGGACGTCCCCTTCGACGAGGACTCCCGGATCGACTTCGACGAGGACTGGGAGCTGAGCGCCGGCGTCGCCCTGCTCGGCGGCGAGGGGCGGGCCCGGCACGTGTACGCGGTGCCGGGCGCGCAGGCCGACGTACTGACCGTGTGGCGCGAGGTGCTCGGCGACCGGTTCTGGGTCGCGGGCCGCGAAGAGGCCCTGGAACTGGGCTGGTTCGGTACGCCGGGGGAGTGCGACGAGCGCGTGCTCGGGCGCATCGGCGACGTGGTGGCGGCCGCCCAGGCCGACGTCGCGATCACCGCCTCGCGCAACGAGCCGAACGAGTCCGCCCTCGCCGGAATGCACGGCTCCATGACCGCGGCGGAGCAGCTCGTCCCGCTGCTCGAAATCCGCACCTGACCCTCGCACCCTCGCCCTCGCGCCCCACCCCGGACCCACGGTCCCACCACCTGCCCACGACCCGAAAGGTCCGTACTTCCCATGCCCGAGCTGGTGTTCTTCTCCGGAACGATGGACTGCGGAAAGAGCACGTTGGCGCTCCAGATCGCCCACAACCGCGACGCGCGGGGCCTTCAGGGCGTGATCTTCACGCGGGACGACCGGGCGGGGGAGGGCAAGCTGTCCTCCCGGCTCGGCCTGGTGACGGAGGCGATCGAGGCGCCGGAGGGCATGGACCTTTACGCCTACCTGGTGGCTCAGCTCTCCCAGGGCGGCAAGGCCGACTACGTGATCGTGGACGAGGCCCAGTTCCTGGCCCCTGAGCAGATCGACCAGCTCGCCCGCATCGTCGACGACCTCGACATGGACGTCTTCGCCTTCGGCATCACGACCGACTTCCGCACGAAGCTCTTCCCCGGCTCGCAGCGGCTGATCGAGCTGGCGGACCGCCTGGAGCAGCTCCAGGTCGAGGCCCTGTGCTGGTGCGGAGCCCGCGCGACGCACAACGCCCGTACGGTCGGCGGGGAGATGGTGGTGGAGGGCGCCCAAGTGGTCGTCGGCGACGTGAACCGCCCGGCGGAGGAGATCGGCTACGAGGTCCTGTGCCGCCGCCACCACCGCCGCCGCATGACCTCGGCCGCGGCCCGAGCCGGCACCCTCTCCCCGGACGTCCTCCCGGTCAACCACGCCTGAAGGCCCGCTGCGGCGTGGAAGATCCGGATTCCGGGCTTCCAGGGCCTGTCGGGGGTGCCCCGTATCTTGAGGGCATGAGGATGTACCAGAGCACTGCTGTGAGTGTCGACGCCATGCTTGCGGACCTACGGACGCTCGTCGAGGTCGAGTCCCCGTCGCGTGACCTCGATGCGCTGGACGCGTCGGCCCGCGCGGTGGCGTCGGTCATCGAAAGTCGGCTGGGTGGGCAGGCCGTTCTGGTGGAGGGCCAGGCCGGGCCGCACGTGCACTGGTCGGGCGGCGGCGATCCCCGGGTGCTGATCCTCGGTCACCACGACACGGTCTTCCCGCTGGGCACGCTCGCGCGCCGCCCCTTCCGGGTGGAGGGCGGCCGCGCGACGGGTCCCGGGGTCTTCGACATGCTCGGTGGTCTCGTCCAGGCGATCCACGGTCTGGCGGCGCTGGACGACCTGTCGGGGGTGGAGGTTCTGGTGACCGCGGACGAGGAGGTCGGGTCCGGCTCCTCCAGGGCCCTGATCGAGGAGCGGGCCATCGCCTGCGGCGCGGTCCTCGTGTTCGAGGGCGCGGCCGACGGTGGCGGCCTGAAGACGGGGCGCAAGGGGTGCGGCACGTTCGAGGTGCTCATCAAGGGGCGGGCGTCGCACGCGGGGCTGGAGCCCGAGGCCGGGGTGAACGCGTTGGTCGAGGCGGCGTACCAGGTGCTGGACATCGTGGCGCTGGGCCGGCCGGAGATCGGGACGACGGTGACGCCGACCGTGGCCTCGGCGGGAACCTCGGACAACGTCGTGCCGGCGCGGGCGACGGTGCTGGTCGACGTCCGGGTCGAGTCCGCCCGGGAGACGCAGCGCGTCGAGTCGGCGATGGCGGCACTGGCTCCGCACCTGGACGAGGCGGAGATCGTGGTCCGAGGCGGCGTGGCCCGGCCCCCGATGCCCGAGTCGGCGTCGGCGGAGTTGTTCGAGATGGCGCGGCGACTGATGCCGGGCATCGAGGGCAAGGCGGTCGGCGGCGGCAGCGACGGCAATTTCACCGCCGCGTTGGGGGTGCCGACGCTCGACGGCCTGGGAGCGGTCGGCGGCGGTGCGCACGCCGACCACGAGTACCTGGTGGTCGACGCGATGGCGGAGCGGGCGGATCTCGTCACCGGACTGGTGAACGCGATCCGCGACGGCCGAACCTCCTGAACACGGACGCCGGCCGGTGATCCGGTCCGTCGCTTTCCGCCGACCGGTGGGCCGCGGTCAAACGGCGTCGGGCGAGGAGACCTCCGACGCCCGGGACGGCCGACAGCGCGCGGGTCGTGCGGTCCGCGTGCGGCTCGCGGGCGGTGGCGATGAGGACGATCAGGTAGGCGCAGCCGTGCAGCGGGCCGACGGCCGAGGCGACGGCTTCCAGGTGAAGCGTGACGAGGTTGCTCAACAGGACGGCCACGGTGCCGAGTTCCAGGACGGCGGCGGTCCGCAGGAGGCGGCTGGGGCGGTGCATCTCAGGCTCCCGTGGTGGATCCGGGACGGACGATCATCAGAACGGTGACCGTCGCCCACAGCAGGTTGAACAGTCCGGTGTGCATGCCCAGTCGACCCACCGCTTGCCGGGCGGTCGCGACCCCTCCCGGGTCGACGGCGCCGCCGAGGACGGTCAGCGTCGCGGACTGCCGGGGGAGTATCAGGATGCCGAGCACGGCCGCGGCCGCCGCGGTCAGCACGATCGAGGTGATCAGCCAGGGGCTGCTCAGCACGTGGAGGCTGTCGGCGGTCGCCAGACCGAACACCGGTACCGCGACAGCGATCACGGCGTAGACCCGGCAGATGCGGTGCAGCGTACGGGCCTCGGCGAGGGTCGCCGCGTCGCCGGGTTCGGCCAGGGCGCGGCGGGCCGTCGGGGGGAACATACTGGCGGCGACGGTGACCGGGCCGATGGTGATGACCGCCGCCAGGACGTGCACGGCGAGCAGGAATTTCGTCACGGGATGATCCAGATGGTCAGGAGCGGGCGGGCTTCGGAGTGCCGACCGGAGGCGGCGCCGAGGACACCGACGCTAGGCGTGGCGCGCGGTCGGCGGAAGTGGCTGGAATGCCGGCCCCCAACGGATTGTGGCCAACTGCGATCTGCGGCAGTCCGGTAGCTCTGACCTGCGGGAACCGATGCCTGCGCCGATGCTCGGGTGTGGGGCCGGTGCCGCGTCCGGTTAGGGTCGGGCCATGCATACCGTGGTCGTGCTCGCCCTGGACGGTGTGATTCCGTTCGACCTGTCCACCCCGATCGAGGTGTTCGCGCGGACCCGGCTGCCCGACGGTCGTCCGGCCTACCAGGTGCGCGTCTGCGCGCCCGCCGAGGAGGTCGATGCCGGGGCGTTCGTGCTGCGCGCGCCGTGGCCGCTGACGGAGCTGGCAGCGGCGGACACGATCATCGTGCCGGGAGTGGCCGACCCCGCGGCGCCCGTACCCGAGGAGGTCCTCGACGCGCTGCGGCAGGCCGCAGCCCGGGGGACCAGGCTCGCCTCCATCTGCGTGGGCGCCTTCGTACTGGCCGCCACCGGACTCCTCGACGGTCTGCGCGCCACCACCCACTGGTCGGCCGCCGAACTGCTCGCCGCACTCCACCCCGCCCTCGAGGTGGATCCGGGAGTGCTCTACGTCGACAACGGACAGCTGCTCACCTCGGCCGGCGCCGCCGCAGGGCTGGACCTGTGCCTACACATGATCCGGCGCGACCTCGGCTCGGCGGTGGCCGCGGACGCCGCCCGCCTCTCCGTCATGCCGCTGGAACGCGACGGTGGGCAGGCCCAGTTCATCGTCCACGACCGGCCGCCCGCCCCGCGGGGATCGGTGCTGGAGCCGCTCCTGCGATGGATGGAGGACAACGCCCGCCGCGACCTCACCCTCGACGAGGTCGCCGCCCAGGGCGGCATGAGCGTACGTACCCTCAACCGGCGCTTTCGCGAACAGACCGGCAGTTCGCCGTTGCAGTGGCTGCACCGGGCCCGGGTCCGACAGGCGCAGTACCTGCTGGAGACCACCGCGCATCCCGTCGAACGGATCGCGGCACAGGTCGGGTTCGGTTCCCCCACCGCGTTCCGGGAGCGCTTCAAGCGTCTCACCGGCACCAGCCCGCACGCATACCGGCGCACCTTTCAGGCACAGGCCGTCGATTCCTCCCGTCCGGCGCGGAACGGATGATCGGCCGGCCGTACGCCCGGAGTCCGGTTCCAGCGCATCCGGGACCAGGGAAGCGCCAGTTCGGCCCGGTCCGTGACCTGGCGCGGGGTCAGGGACGCGAGGGCGGCCGCCTCGCGGTGGCGGGCGTACACGCTGTCCACGTACCGGTGGCCGGTGTCGGCGGCGATGAAGAGGACCGTACGTTCCGGGGCCCGGGACCGTTCCCAGCGGGCGGCGAGGTAGCCGGCCCCGGTGGACAGGCCGGCGAACACCGCGTGGCGCCGCAGCAGGTCGACGCTGCCGGCCAGCGCGGCGTCGAAGGAGATCCAGTGGAGCGTGTCGTACGACGCGTGGCCGACGTTCCCGAACGGGATGGAACTGCCGATGCCGGCGATGATGATCTCGGGATCGGCGACGTGCTCGGCCCCGAAGGTGACACTGCCGAAGGGCTGCACGCCGACGAGTTCGACATCGGGGAGGTCCTCCCGCAGATAGCGGGCCAGGGCCCCGGTGGAGGCGCCCGAGCCGACCCCGCCGACCAGGGTCAGGCCGCCACCGCCACCCCCGCCGTCGCCCCGGCCCAACGACCGCCGGATCCGCTCCGCCACCGCCCGGTAGCCCAGGTAGTGGATGTCGTCGTGGTACTGCCGCATCCAGTGGTACTCCGGGTGCTCCGCGAGGATCTCGTGGATGCGCTCGACCCGCCGCTTCTGGTCCAGCTTCAGGTCGTCGCAGGGCTCCATCCGCTCCAGCGTCGCCCCGAGCACGGCCAGTTGGGCGCACAGCGTGCCGTCGACGGTCGTCGAACCGACGATGTGACAGCGCATGCCGTGGCGGTGGCAGGCCAGCGCGAGGGCGTAGGCGTAGATCCCGCTGGAGCTGTCCAGCAAGGTGTCCCCGGGCCGGACCACCCCCGTGTCGAGCAGGTGGCGGACCGCGGCGAGGGCCGAGACGACCTTCATGGTCTCAAAGCGCAGGCAGACGAGCCGGTCGTCGAGGCGTATCAGGTCGGGCCGGCCGATGGCCTCCGCGATGTGCTGGTCCACTCGGGAACTCCTTGGTGGGGACGGAAGGGAAGGTCGTGAAGACGCGGGTCGCGGGGATGCCGCTGCTGTCCAGGGCCCGTACGCAGCCGCGGATCCGGTCGCGCAGGCCCGGGGCCGTCGGATCGAGGAGCAGACCGGCCACCGCACCGCTGTGTGCGATCTGGACGCCCAGGGCCCCGAGCCGCCGTCCGATGTCGGTGAGCGTGTCGAACTCCGGGTGGCACAGCAGCTGTTGACCCCGGCGGGCGCCGGCGCTCGCGACCTGACCCAGCAGGGCCGCGTCACCCGTGGCCACGGCCCGCCGCAGCAAGGTGCGCAACCGCTCGAAGGCGCGCACGTCACTCTCGTCGTACGCGGGGACCGGCAGCGCGAGGGTCTCCACGGGCGCGCCCCCGCCCAGGACGCAGCCCACGACGACCAGCGGCGGCAGGCGGGGGCCGAGGACCTCCAGCACCCGCCCCTCGCGCTGGGCGAAGAGCACCGGGCGGGCGTCGAGCATCAGCGGGTCGCAGGCCAGTTCGGCGCGCACCGCCAGCCGGGCGACGGTGTCGGGGGCCAAGCGCACCCCGTAGGAGTCCGCGACCGCGCGGACGACGGCGATGACATCGCTGGTGGAGCTGCCCATGCCGAGGCCCACCGGGATGTCGCCGGTGATCCGCAACTCCCCTCCGCAGGGCGGCTCCCGGCGCCTCGACGCGCATTCCTCGACGGCGAGGGCCGCCGCGCGGGCGGCCTTCGTACGGTCGCCCGGTCGGACGGTGAGCTGCTCCGGCGGGGTGCCGGGACGTCGGGTGAACGCCGCCCGGCTGCCCATCCCGGTCATCGGCAGGGTGACCAGGCCGGCGCACCGGCGCCCGGTGGCGTCGCGGAAGACGCCTTGGAGGAGCTCGCCGTGGTGGCAGGGGGCCCGGCCGGTACCGCGGTGAACGCCGCCGCCGCTCACGCCCGCCCCGCCGTCCGGTAGCGGTACAGGGTCGTCGGGTCGGCGCTGAACTGGGAGAAGGGGAAGGGCTCGGCGGACAGCGCGGTCACCCCGGAGCCGAGAAAGGCCCGGGCCACCGCGCTGCCGCTCTGCGCGTAGACGATCAGCGGTACGCCCCGGGCGCGGCAGCGGTCGAGGACGGTGTCGAAGGAGCCGTTGCCGAGGGTCATCCCGGTGGCGACCACGGCATCCGAGCGTTCCAGCACCTCGTGCATGTCGGTCGTGACGGGATCGCCCCACTGGGTGGCTTCGAGGTTGAAGTCGCAGGGCAGCGGTACGCCGCCCCGCTCGCGGATCGCGGCGACCAGCGGGTTCACCACGCCGATGAGCCCGACCCGGGCGCCCGCGTCGATGTCCAGCAGCCCGGCGACGGCCGCGTCGCGGGCCAGGGCGCGTACCTCGGGGGTGCCGGCGGGGAGGGTGATCGGCTCGGCCCCGGCGTCGCGGTGCGGGAGCTGCCCGGCCAGGTAGGCGTCGAGGGCGGCGATCCGCAGCGGGCGTGGAGCCTCGCGCAGCAGGACGTCGAGTCGGGAGCCCGAGGCGTCGCGGCAGATCGCGGGGTCGATCTCACCGGCCTCGAAGGCGCAGCCGCCGAAGGCGCCACCGAGGCGCACCAGGACGTACTGGTTGAGGTAGGTGGTGGCGCCGCCGGCCAGTCGGGTGCCGTGGTGGATCCAGAACACGCTGGTCGCCACGAGGTCGCTGGGCGAGGGGCCGTGTTCACCGGCCAGTACGGCCGTGATCAGGGCGTCGACGGTCGGTGCGGGCACGGCGGTCGGGAGGCTCGTCATGAGGTTCCTTGTCGGAGTGCGGGTGCGGGTGCGGGCAAGAGTGAGGGTGAGGGCGAGGGCGAGGTGGCGTGGAGAGGTCCGCGGTAGGACACCGAGAGCCGCCCCTGGGCGTCGGTGGCCAGCTCGGCGTCGACCTCGAAGATCCGGGCCAGGTGCTCGGCCGTGAGGACGGTGGCGGGCGCGCCGGAGGCGATCAGCCGGCCCCGGTGCATGAGCAGCAGCCGGTCGCAGTGGCGGACGGCCAGGGTGAGGTCGTGCAGGGCGACCAGGACCGTCTGCCCGGTGCCGGCGAGCAGGTCCATGAGCTCCCACTGGTGCTTGACGTCCAGGTGGTTGGTGGGTTCGTCGAGGAGCAGGCCGTACGGTTGCTGGGCGAACGCGCGGGCGATGTGGGCACGTCGGCGTTCGCCGCCCGACAGGCCCTTCCAGGAGCGCCCGGCGAGCGCGGTGAGGCCTACGCGGTCCAGCGCGGCGGCGCCGACCGCCCGGTCGGTGCAGTCCGGGCCGTGCCACCGGTCGCGGAACGGGGTCCGCCCCAGCCCCACGACGTCGGCGACGCTCAGGTCGGAGTCGAACCCGGAGTCCTGCTCCACGAAGGCGACCCGGCGGGCGATCCGGCGTGCGCCCCAGTCCCGGATCGACCGGCCGTCGTAGCGCACCGTGCCCGCGTCGGGCACGCGCAGGCCGGCCAGGCAGCGCAGCAGCGAGGACTTGCCCGAGCCGTTGGGGCCGAGCAGTCCGACCGTCTCGCCCGGCTCGATGTCCAGGTCGACCCCGCGGACGACGGGCCTGCCCGAGACCGACCAGTTCAGTCCTTCGGCGGTGATCCTCACAACTCACCCCTCCTGCGCAGGACGAGGAGGAACAGCGGGACGCCGAGCAGCGCGGTGATCACGCCGACCGGTATCTCGCGCGGCGCGAAGGCGGCCCGTGCCAGGGCGTCGGTCCACACCAGGAACACCGCGCCCGCGAGCGCCGCGTGGGGGAGGAGCACCCGGTGCAGCGGACCGACGAGCAGGCGTACCCCGTGCGGGACGATCAGCCCGACGAACCCGATGGCGCCCACGGTGGCCACCGCCACCGAGGTCAGCACGGCCGTCACCACCAGCAGCAGCATCCGGGTGCGCCGTACGCCGATCCCCAGCGAGGCGGCGGTGTCCGCGCCGAACGCGAGGCCGTCGAGGGAGTTCGCGCACAGCCGGGCGGCGACGAGCCCCAGCGGCGTGACGATCGCGCAGACCATGACGGCGTCCCAACGGGCCGGGGCCATCGAGCCCAGCAGCCAGTGGGTGAGGGCCCGCGTGGTGTCGGCGTCGGCCGAGGCCATCAGCACGAGCGAGGTCAGGGCGGTGAAGAGCTGTCCGACGACCACACCGGTCAGGACGATGCGGCCCGAGTCCAGGCCCGTCCGGTGCAGCAGTGCCACCAGCAGGCCGAAGGAGAGCAGAGCCCCGACGAGGGCGCCGCCGGTGATCCCGAGGGCTCCGGCGGCCGGTCCGGACAGCGGCAGGACGGCCACGGTGACGGCCCCGGTCGAGGCGCCCGAGGAGACGCCGAGCAGGTACGGGTCGGCCAGCGCGTTGCGGGTGACGGCCTGCAGCACGGTGCCGCACACCGCGAGCGAGGCGCCGACCAGGGCCGCCATCAGCACCCGTGGCAGGCGCAGGTCCCAGACGAGCGAGTCCAGCAGCGGCGGCAGCGGTTCGACGGCCAGGCCCAGTCGGGCCCCGAGCACCCGGCCGAGGTCGGACCATCCCACCTCCGCGCTGCCGATACGGGTGCCCGCCGCCACCGAGGCGACCAGGACGAGCACCCCGGCGAGGAACAGACCCGCCCGGGCCGCCCCGCCGGAGCGCCGGGACCGCTCGGACTGCCCGGACCCAGGAGACGGCATGCTCACCCGGTGCTCGCGGGCGGCGGGAAGCAGCAGGTCCACGGTCCCCGGGTCAGCGGACATACCCGAGGTCCTTCATCCCCGCCGCCAGCAGCCCCAGGGCGTGCACGGAGCGTACGGAGGGGTCGAGTTCGATCCCCGGCACCTCGATGATCCTGTTCTCGCGGACCGCCGCCAGCTTCGAGACCACCGGGTCCCCGGCCATCGCCGCGTGCTTCTCGGCGGCGCTGTCGCCGGGCCTGCCGCGCTCGCTCAGATCGCCGATCACGATGAAGTCCGGGTTCCGCCTGGCGACTTCCTCCCAGGAGACCTCCGGCCAGTCCTCGGCCACGTCGTCGAAGGCGTTCTTCGCGCCGACGATCCGGCTCATCTCACCGGGCAGACCGGTCCCGCCCGCCACGTAAGGCAGGCCGTTGAAGACCGAGTAGAGGTAGACGACGGTGGGCTGCCTTCCGTCCCGGGTGGTGGCCCCACGGGCCTTCTCGGCCGCCTCGGCGACGGCGGCCCGCTGCTCCTGGGCGAGCAGGCCGGCCCGCTCCTCGCCACCGAAGACCTTGCCGAGCTGCTCGTAGTCGGAGAAAAGCAGTTCGAAGGGGCTCTTTCCGGGCTCGCTGTGCTGCGGGCAGTCCACCGCGCTGACGAAGGTGGGAACCCCCAGGGCGGCCAGCTCCTCACGGCTGCCGGCGCGATCCTTCGTGTAGAGGTCGGTGGAGCCCGCCACCACGAAGTCGGGTGTGGCCGCACGTAGTTGCTCTCCAGTGGCGATCTTGGGGGCGATGACCGGGACCTTGGCGTAGGCCTCCTGGTACCGCGCGGGGATCTTCGTCTTGAGGTTGGCGGTCCCGGCCATCCGGTCCTGGAGCCCCAGTTCCAGCAGGGTCTCGGTCGAGGTCTGGTCCAGGGTGACGGCGCGTCGCGGGGGCCGGTCGAAGGCGAGTTGCCGCCCGCAACTGTCGAAGGCCGCTGTCCGGGCGGTGGGTTCACGCTTCGGCGCGCGGTCGCCGATGGGGGTCGAGCAGCCCGTGGTGGCGAGAGCCAGGGTGAGGGCGAGGGCGAGGGGGAGGCCGATCCGGGCGCGGTGGCGCATGGGTTCTCCGGTCTGGGAGGGGCGTGGGTGTGGTCGGGCAGCGGGCGGAGGCGCCGCCTTCGAAGGGTACTGTAATGGTTATCGTTTTCATTAACACCCCCGGGTCGAGGTTCACCGAACCGCGACCCGCCACCTGCCGATGCGTGAGGAGCACTCCACCGTGGCGACCACACCCGTGCCCGCGACACCCAAGACCGGCCCGCCGCCCGCCCGTTCCGTCCTGCGCGACAGTGCCTTCGTGCGCCTGTGGGCGGGCACCACCGCCTCCGGACTCGCGACCTGGGCCCTGCCCTTCGTCCTCGGCCTCGCCGTCCTGCACCGGGAACTCGGCGCGGCCGGCCTGGGTCTGCTCCTCGCGGCCCGCACCGCCGGCTTCCTCGCCGCCGTCGCCGTCGGCGGGGTGCTGGCCGACCGTCACTCGCGCCGGGCCGTCGTGCTCTGGTCCGCCCTCGCGGCCGCGGCCGCCGCCCCGCTCCTGGCTTTCGGACTCGGCCGCTCGCTCCTGCTGATGACCCTGGCCGCCGCCCTCGCGGGCGCGGGTCAGGGGGCCTGCCGCCCCGCCTTCCAGGCGCTCACCGCCGAGGTCGTCGTCGCCGACCGCAGGCAGCAGGCCAATGCCGCCATGACCATGGCGGTCCGGACCTCCACCCTGGCGGCCCCCAGCCTGACGGCGCTGCTCGCGGCGTTCGTCGACGTGGGGACGCTGCTGCTCGGGATCGGCCTGCTCTGGCTGGTCGCCGCCCTCCTGCCGGGCCGCGGCGCCCCGGTCGCAGGGTCGGCGGCCCCCGCACCGCGCGCCTCCCTCCGCGCCGAGTTCGTCGACGGCATACGCGAGGCCCGCCGCCACCCCTGGTTCCTCGCCGGACTCGGCGCCCTGACCACCGTGATCGCGCTCGGCTACTCCGCCACCGGCGTCGCCCTGCCCCTCATCAGCCGCGACCGCTACGGCACCGGGTGGGTCATGGCCGCGGCCATGACCGCCTACACCGTGGGCGCGCTCGCCGGGGCCCTGGTCACCGCCCGCCGGCGGCCCCGCTCCCAGGGCTGGAGCGCCTTCGCCGGCCTGGCCCTCTACGGCTTCGCGCCGCTGAGCCTGATGCTGCCCGTCCATCCGGCCGTGGTGATCGCCGCCTACGTCGTGGCGGGCATCGGGATCGAGCTGTTCAACGTGCCCTGGTTCACGGCCGTCCAGCGCGAGGTCGCCCCGGACAAGCTCGCCCGCGTCTCCTCGCTGGACTTCCTCCTGTCCTACGGCCTCGCCCCGGTGGGCCTCGCCCTCATCGCCCCGGCCATCGGCGCCTTCGGCGTCACCCCGGTCCTCGCCGCGTGCGCCGCGGTCTGCTTCCTCGTACCCGCCGCGGCCGCCCTCGCACCCACCGCCCGACACTTCGGGCGGAGCCCGGAGCCGAGGGCGCGCTGAGTTCAGCGCCGCGAGCGCACCAGGGCGAAGACCGCGCCCTCCGGGTCCGCGACCGTGGCCTGCCGCCCGCGCGGGCCCTCGTGGGGCGGGTCGACGACGCGTCCACCGAGCTCGACGACCCGGTCGGCCGCCGCGTCGGTGTCCTCCACCTCGAAGTACGCCATCCAGTGCGGCCCCCGGTCGTGCGGCAGCGAGCGACCGACACCGTGCACGGCGGCCACCGGGCGCCCCTCCAGCTGCAGGGTCTGGTAGTCGAAGTCGTCGGAGGCCGTGGCGTGCGTCTGCGCTTCGTGGCCGAAGACGTGCTCGTAGAACTTCCCGACCGTCGAGGTGTCCTGGGTGACCAACTCGTTCCACACGGGGGTGCCCGGCCCGTGGTACGGCCGGGTGCCCATGCGGCTCTGCGCCTGCCACAGTCCGAAGATCGCCCCCAACGGGTCGGAACAGATCGCCACCCGCCCCGCGATACCGGCGTCCAGCGGACCCACCGCGACCGTGCCGCCGCAGGCGCGGACCGACTCGGCGGTCGCGTCGGCGTCGTCCGTGGCGAGGTACGTCGTCCAGGCCACCGGAAGATGCCGGTCCGGCGGCATCTCGCCGATCCCCGCCACCTCGTGGCCGTCCAGCACCGCGCGGACGTACGGGCCGAGCTGCTCGGGTCCGGGCTCGTACTCCCAGCCGAACAGGTCGGCGTAGAAGTCCTCGGTGGTCCCGAGGCCGTGCACCATGAGGCTCACCCAGCACGGGGTACCGGGCGTGCGCCGGGTTGGTTCCGCTGCCTCGGTCATGTCAGCCGTCTCCTCCGTCGTGGCGCTTACCGGTGCTGATGCTTCCACTCCCGGCGGCTCGGCGCGCCCCGACCGGGCCGCATAAATGCGGGCCGGCGCGGAGTTGACCGGATCGGTGCGGCCCGCCGATGACGGCCGTGTGACGCCGCCGGCGGGCGGGGAGGAAGATGGCCGGCATGACTGCGACATCTGTGATCCTCACCGCCGCCGAACTGAGGAACGAGCTGGCGGGCCCCCGCCCGCCGGTGCTGTTGGACGTCCGCTGGCAGCTCGGCGGCCCCGACCAGCGGCCCGCCTACGAGGCAGGACACCTGCCCGGAGCGGTGTACGTCGACCTCGACCGTGAACTGGCAGGTCCGCCCGGGGCGGGCGGTCGTCACCCGCTGCCGGACCCGGAGGCGTTCGGGGAGGCGATGCGCCGGGCGGGGGTTCCGGCGGACGGGCCCGTCGTCGTATACGACGGCGGACTGGGTTGGGCGGCGGCCCGCGCGTGGTGGCTGCTGCGCTGGACGGGTCACCCGAACGTGCGGGTCCTCGATGGCGGCTTGGCCGCCTGGACGGCGGCCGGAGGTGCGGTGACGGCCGATCGGGTGACTCCCGCCGAGGGTGATTTCAAGCCAACTCCGGGAGCGGTCGGACTGCTGGACGCCGACGCGGCGGCCCTGCGCGCGCGTGCGGGCGTACTCCTGGACGCCCGCGCGGGGGAGCGCTACCGGGGCGAGGTCGAACCGATCGACCCGGTCGGCGGGCACATCCCGGGCGCGCTGTCGGCCCCGACCACGGAAAATGTCGGTCCGGACGGGCGCTTCCTGCCGGCGGACGTGCTGCGCGCCCGGTTCGCGGCGCTCGGCGTGGCCGAGGGGGCCGAGGTGGGCGTGTACTGCGGCTCGGGGGTCTCCGGAGCGCACGAGGTGCTGGCCCTGGAGGTGGCCGGCATCGAGTCCGACCTCTACGCCGGCAGTTGGTCCGAGTGGTCCGGTGACCCGGCCCGGCCGGTGGCCACGGGCCCGGACCCGCAATAGGCCGAGCCGCCGCAGGGTCCGACCCGGCGGCGGCGTTCGTCCCTGCTCCTGCTGTTGCCCTACTCCTGCTTCTTGCGGCGGGTGCCGAAGACGATCTCGTCCCAGCTCGGTACCGCCGCCCGGCGTCCGGGGCGGACCCCGTCGGCCTCGGCCTGCCGGTCGGTGGTACCCGTCAGACGGTCCCGGTGGCCCGCCACCGTGCGCGGCATCAGGACGTCGGCGTACGCGGCGCCCGCGCCCGCCGAGGCGGCGGGGGCCGGCGGCTCCTCCGCCTCCGGTTCGGTGTCGTCCGGGGTCTCGGTGCGGTCCGGGACCACCATGTCGCCGCGGAAGCTCGGGACCGCCTCCAGCAGGCTGGTGAGGGTGTCCCGCTCCTCCTCCGGTTCCGGTACGGGCGCGGGTCGGGGCTCGATCCGCTCCAGCTGTCGGTCCAGGGCGCGGTCCAGCGGCCGGTCGCGCGGCAGTCGCGCGATCCTCGGCACGAACGGGAAGCTCGGTTCCGGCGCCGCCGGCAGGTCCTCCGACTCGCCGATCAGGGAGCGGGCCTCGTCGTCCACGGCCACGACCAGCCGACGCGGCGGGTCGTAGGTCCAGCTCGCCGAGTGCGGCTCGCTCGCGACGCGGTAGACGAGCAGGACCTCCCAGGTGCCGTCGTCGCGGCGCCACGAGTCCCACTGGACGGATTCCTTCTCGGCCCCGCGCAGGCTCAGACGTTCCTGCACGGCCTCGCCGAGCTGCGGGCCGGTGTTCTCTCCGGGACGGCGCACGGGGGTCTTGCGGGCCCGCTCGGCCATGAACGCGCGCTCGGCGAGCACGGGGCCCTCGAAGCGGCGTACGCGGTCGACGGGGATGCCGGCGAGTTGAGCGACCTCCTCCGCGGAGGCACCGGCCCGTATGCGGGCCTGGATGTCGCGGGGGCGGAGGTGGCTCTCCACCTCGATCTCGATCTGGTTCAGACGCGCGCGATCGTTGCGGACGGCGGCTCGGAGCCGCTCGTCGATCGGAAGCGTGTACTCCGTGCTGTCCGCAGCCTTGAGCACCAGTCGTGTGCCGTCATTGGAGACGGCCACGACACGCAGTTCGGGCATGGGGACCTCCCGGGTGGTGCCTGCCGACGTCACGTGCGTCGCTGCTTCCGCTAGTCGAGTGTGGCCTGCCCGGGTGCAGCCTGCCACAACCTTGCCGAGTTAAACCGGCGTGTCGGGCATGCGCCCTTGATCGCCGTTATGGCACGGTTACCTGTTGGGCACGCACAGTGACCGAACGGTTACTGTGCGCAGCAGGCGCCCGTGCAATACCGCGGCATCACCGGTCTTTGAGTGCCGTGTTCCATCCGTCGGCCCCCTCTCCCGAGTCCGGACATCCGAAAGGAAGGACGGCCCCAGGGCTCGCCACAGTACTCCATTCGGGCCACCTGGGTGGACCGCCGCGCCGCCGAACTTTCCTCGGACGGCGGGAGTTGGCCTGCCCTCGATCAAGTCCGACCTGCACCCGTGGTCCGTTTTCTGGTGTCTTGCTTCACATCATCACCAGAAACGGAACTATCTGCTTCGCTCAGCGGTCGGTAACTCCTGAAAGAGGAGAAGCGCGAGAGGCAGGACACACCGGGTATGGCGATGGGTCAGGAAGCGACGCGGGACGCCGAGGACGAGCTGGAGAAGAAGCTCGATCTGAGCGCGGCCCAGGTCGCCGGTTCCTCCCTCGCCACCGTCGCGGCGGCCCTGCTCGCCTCGAAGCTGGGGGTCTACGGGACCATCCTCGGGGCCGGCGTGGTCAGCGTCGTCGCCACCGCAGGCGGACCGGTCATCCAGCACCTCTTCCGACGCACCGGCGACCGGCTCCGCGCAGGCGCCCGGCCCGGGGACCGTCGGGTACCCCCGCCCCGCGAGGAGTCGAAGGCGGCGGACACCCCGACCACCGGGGCCGTCGGCGAGGAGTTCGGCGAGGCCACCGTGCACGGGACGCGGGTGCGGGGCTGGAAGCGGACCGCGGTCGCCTCCGGCGCGGCCTTCGCCATCGCCATCGGCGGACTCGGCACCTACGAGGCCATGGCCGGCACCTCCGTCAGCGACGGCGGCGGCACGCTCTTCTCCGGCGGCACCCGCAAGGCGAGCCAGGACCGGCCGACGCCGCCCCCTCAGGAGTCGGGCGGCGAGGAGAAGGGCGGCGAGGAGAAGGGCGGCGGCCGGAAGGACGGGCGCACACCCGGGCCGGGAACCTCCCCGAGCCCCTCACCCTCGTCCGGCGGCCGGAGCCCGAGCCCGGGACCGCACCCCTCCGACTCCGGCAGCCCCACTGCCTCCACGGGCCCGACGCCCGCCGCCACCCCGTCGAAGCAGGCCCCGAGTTCGTCCCCGACCCCCACGCCGCCGGCCCCGACGCCCGGCTCGGACGCGTCGGGTCCGGCCGCGCGGCGGAGCGCGCCCTGACACCGGACCGGCTCAGTCCCCCAGGACGCGCCGCAGATAGTCGTTGCCGAAGACCCGGTCGGGGTCGAGGCGGTCGCGCAAGGCGAGGAACTCGCCGAAGCGCGGGTAGGCCTCCGCGAAGTACCCGGCGTCCCGCGTGTGCACCTTGCCCCAGTGCGGACGCCCGCCGTGCGCGGTGAAGATGGCCTCGGCCGCCGTGAAGTAGGCGTGGTACGGGGTGCTCTTGTACATGTGCACCGCGATGTACGCCGTTTCGCGCCCGGAGGCCGTCGACAGCGTGATGTCGTCCGCCGGGGCCGTCCGCACCTCCACGGGGAAGCTGATCCGCAGACCCGAGCGGTCGACCATCGCCCGCAGCTCCCGCAGCGCCTCGACCACCTGCCCCCGCGGGAGGGCGTACTCCATCTCCACGAAGCGCACCCGGCGCGGACTGGTGAACACCTTGTACGGGATGTCCGTGTAGGTGCGCGCCGACAGGGCGCGGCTCGCCACGCGGGCGATGGAGGGGATGGTCGCCGGGACCGCGCGGCCGAGCGAGTTGACGGCCTGGAAGAGGCCGTTGGACAGCAACTCGTCCTCGATCCAGGCGCTCACCGGCCCGGGCGGGGCGGCGGGGCCCTGGCTACGGTTGTTCCGCTTGGTGTTGCAGTTGCCGGTGTGCGGGAACCAGTAGAACTCGAAGTGCTCGTTCTCCGCGAAGTGTTCCTCGAACTCCGCCGTCACCCGCTCGAAGCCCATCGGCTCCTCCCGGGCGGTCAGGAAGAAGATCGGCTCCACCGCGAAGGTGATCGCGGTGACGATGCCGAGCGCGCCGATGCCCAGCCGGGCCGCGGCGAAGACCTCGGGGTTCTCCTTCTCGGAGCAGGTCAGCAGTCGGCCGTCGGCGGTGACCAGTTCCAGGCCGCGGATCTGGGCGGCGATGGAGGCCGAGTCGCGGCCGGTGCCGTGGGTGCCGGTGCTGGTGGCGCCCGAGACCGTCTGTTCCATGATGTCGCCCATGTTGGTGAGCGACAGGCCCTCCCGGGCGAGGGCCGTGTTGAGGTCCTTGAGGACCGTGCCCGCCGCCACCGTGACGGTCCCGGCGGCCCGGTCGATCGACCGGATCCCGGCCAGGGCCTGTGGGCGGACGAGCACCCCGTCGGTCGCCGCGGCCGCGGTGAAGGAGTGGCCGGTGCCGACCGCCTTCACCCGTAGCCCGTCCTCGGCGGCCCGGCGGACCGTCTCCTGCAGCTCCCCGACCGAGGCCGGGGTCACCGTGCGGGCCGGTGTGGCGGTGACGTTGCCCGCCCAGTTATGCCACGCGGTCCGTTCCCTGCTGCCCTGCCCTGCTGTCGCCGTCCCCATCGATTGCTGGCACCTCCCCTTGCGCCGGCCTCGTCAGCCGGCGGTATCCCGCGAACGCCACCGCCGCCGCGGCCACCCCCGCCGAGACGGAGACGACGTACCCGGTCCGCGCGCCGGCCGCGTCGACGACCCAGCCGGTCACGGAGGACCCGAGCGCGATTCCGACCGCGAGGCCGGTGCTGATCCAGGTCATGCCCTCGGTCAGCTTCGCGTGTGGCACGTGCGCCTCGATCAGGGCCATCGTGGTGATCATCGTGGGAGCGATGGCGAGGCCCGAGACGAAGAGCGCCACGGCCAGAAACGGCAAGTTCCCGGCCAGTAGGAGGGGGATCATACTCACGGCCATCGCACTGATGCCCAGCACCCAGCGAGGTTCGGCCTTGCCTTTGAAGTGCAGCAGTCCGAACACGATGCCCGCGAGGCACGATCCGAACGCCCAGACCGCCAGGAACACCCCACCGAGGGACTTGTTGCCGTGCTCCGCGGCGAAGGCCAGGGTGGCCACGTCCACGGAGCCGAAGATCGCGCCGGTCGCGACGAAGGTCGCCACCAGGACCTGGAGGCCGGGGGAGTTCAGTGCTGAGGACCGGTCGGTGTGCTCCTCGTGCGGATGCGGTTTCGGCTCCGTGGCGGTCAGCGCCGTCAGCCACCACACGCCCGTCAGCAGGCAGACGAGGGCCACCACCGGGCCGGCCTCGGGGAACCAGCCGGCCGAGAGCGTCGCGGCCAGCGGCGGGCCGACGATGAAGCAGAGCTCGTCGACGATGGACTCGAACGAGTAGGCCGTGTGCAGTTGGGGGGTGTCGCGGAACAGGGCCGTCCAGCGGGCCCGGACCATCGATCCGACGCTGGGCACGCATCCGGCGACGACGGCGAAGGGGAAGAGGGTCCAACTCGGCCAGCCGTTCGCCGCGGCGATCAGCAGTCCGGTCACCGCGGCGGCCGCGACGAGGGTGGCCGGGCGCAGCACCCGCCGCTGTCCGTGCTGGTCGACCAGCCGGGACACCTGGGGACCGATGGCCGCGGCGGACAGGGCGATGGTGGCGGTGATGCCGCCCGCGAGGGCGTAGCTGCCGCCCAACTCGGTGATCATCGTGAGGACACCGATGCCCACCATGGACAGCGGCATCCGGCCCAGCAGGCCGGCTGCTGTGAACCCCTTGGTGCCGGGGGTCGCGAATATCGCGCGGTAGGGACTGGGCAAGGTGGTGCCCTCCGTAAGGGACGTGGTCGGCTCACACAGATTACGTCTGCCGACAAGGCGCCCGCATGGGGAAAATACCGACAGGAAGTTAGGGTGACCTTACCTGTTGTCCGAGGTGTGGGACGGGCCGGGTCCGTTGCCCGGGCGCGGGCGCCGGGTGGCAGGATTCGAGGCATGTCAGACCAGCTCCGTGCCCCCGACGGCGGCTCCGCCGCCCCTTACGACGCCCTCCTGCTGCTGTCCTTCGGCGGCCCCGAGGGACCCGACGACGTCGTGCCCTTCCTGGAGAACGTCACGCGCGGGCGCGGTATCCCGCGCGAGCGGCTCAAGGAGGTCGGACAGCACTACTTCGGGTTCGGCGGGGTCAGCCCGATCAACGGGCAGAACCGCGAGTTGCTGGACGCGCTGCGCAAGGACTTCGCCGGGCACGGGCTGGACCTGCCGGTCTACTGGGGGAACCGGAACTGGGCCCCGTACCTGACCGACGTCGTGCGGGAGATGGCCGCCGACGGGCGCCGCCGCATCGCCGTGCTCGCGACCAGCGCGTACGCCTCGTACTCGGGCTGCCGCCAGTACCGCGAGAACCTCGCCGACGCGCTCGCCACGCTCGCCGAGGAGGGCGTGGAGCTGCCGCGGGTCGACAAGCTGCGGCACTACTTCAACCACCCCGGCTTCGTGGAGCCCATGATCGACGGGGTGCTGGCCTCGCTCGCAGAGCTGCCCGAGGAGGTGCGCTCCGGCGCGCACCTCGCCTTCACCACCCACTCCATCCCGACCGCCGCGGCGGACACCTCCGGACCCGTGGAGGACCACACCGAGGGCGGCGAGGGCGGGGCGTACGTCAAGCAGCACCTCGACGTCGCCCAGGTGATCGCGGACGCGGTCGCCGCGCGCACCGGCGTCGCTCACACCTGGGAGCTCGTCTACCAGTCCCGCAGCGGCGCCCCGCACATCCCGTGGCTGGAGCCGGACATCTGCGACCACCTGGAGGCCCTGCACACCGCCGGTGCGCCCGCCGTCGTCATGGTGCCCATCGGCTTCGTCTCCGACCACATGGAAGTCCTGTACGACCTGGACACCGAGGCCACCGCGAAGGCGGCCGAGCTGGGCCTGCCCGTGCGCCGGTCCGCGACGGTCGGCGCCGATCCGCGCTTCGCCGGGGCGGTGCGGGAGCTGGTGCTGGAGCGGGCCGCCAAGGAGCGCGGGGAGCCGGCCGCGGAGTGCTGGGTCGGCACGCTGGGGCAGAGTCATGATCTGTGCGCGGTGGGCTGCTGCCCGGCGCGGGGCCCCCGGCCGGCGGCCGCGGGCGTGGACAGTCCGTACGCGTAGGAAGTGGGACCGTGATCTCTGACGAGCTGAAGGCCGAACTGCTGGACGTGGGCCTGGAGGCCGCCCGGCAGGCCGGAGCTCTGCTGCGCGACGGCCGCCCGGCGGACCTGGCGGTGGCGGCGACGAAGACCAGTCCCATCGACGTGGTGACCGAGATGGACATCGCGGCGGAGAAGCTGATCACCGGCATCCTCGCCGAGCGGCGGCCCGAGGACGGCCTGCTGGGCGAGGAAGGCGCGGACACCCCGGGGACCAGCGGGGTGCGCTGGATCGTCGACCCCCTGGACGGCACCGTGAACTACCTCTACGGACTCCCGAGCTGGGGTGTGTCCATCGCGGCCGAGTACGGCGGTGAGACCGTGGTGGGCGTCGTGGAGGCCCCGATGCGCGGGGAGACCTACCACGCGGTCCTCGGCGGCGGCGCGTGGCTGGGTACGACGCCCCTCGCCTGCCGGCCGGCGGCGCCGCTGGACCAGGCGCTGCTCGGGACCGGCTTCGCGTACGTGCAGACCCGGCGGGCCCACCAGGCCGAGGTCGTGGCGCGGATCATCCCGCTGGTGCGGGACATCCGGCGGGGCGGGTCGGCTGCGCTCGACCTGTGCGACGTGGCCGCCGGCCGGTTGGACGGGTACTACGAGCGCGGACTGAACCCGTGGGACCTGGCCGCCGGTGACCTGATCGCCCGCGAGGCCGGAGCCATGACCGGGGGCCGTCCCGGCGAGCCGGCCTCGGGCGAGTTGACCTTGGCCTCCACCCCGGCCGTGTTCGCCTCGCTGCAGCCGCTGCTGGAGGAGTACGGCGCCTGGCACGACTGACAAGCACGTGGACCCCGGCCGCCCACTGGGGCGTCCGGGGTCCACGTCGTGCAGAGGCCGTGCAGAGGTCGTGCAGAAGCTGAGTTCGTGCAGAGTCGTGCAGGGTCGTGCGGGGGTCGTGCGGGTACGACGGGCCGGCCGATCGGGGGATCAGCAGGCCGGTACGGCGGCCGTGACAGGAACGCCGTGCTCGGCGGCCAGGCGCTGGAGATCCTCCAGCTCCGCCAGTTCCACTTCCGCGAGGAAGTCGTCGCCCGTCTCGCGGGCGTGCCTGAGGTCCGACTGCGTGTTCCTGATGCGCTGCAGGAGACCCGCGGTGAATGCGTCCATGGTGGGTTCGCCCCCTCTTCGTGGGTCGGCGGCGGCGTGGCTGTCCGCCGTCAGGGAGTGGATGGGGTGTGATCTCGTCCTCCCCTGCGCTCCGGGCACAGAAACCTCGTCAGGCCGGTGAATCCTCACTTCCGCCCCGTCAGCCCCTCCACGAGCCGCCTTACAGCCGGTTTACGGCCGAAACGTGCAGGATGGGCGACGCAATACACGTGTGCCCTTCTGGGCTCGGAGGAAGGAAACGACGTGCGCGTACTCGTCGTCGAGGACGAGCAGCTGCTCGCCGATGCGGTGGCCACCGGACTACGCCGGGAGGCCATGGCCGTGGACGTCGTGTACGACGGCGCCGCCGCCCTGGAGCGGGTCGGCGTGAACGACTACGACGTGGTCGTGCTCGACCGGGACCTCCCGCTCGTGCACGGTGACGACGTGTGCCGGAAGATCGTGGAGCTCGGCATGCCCACCCGCGTGCTGATGCTGACCGCCTCCGGCGACGTCAGCGACCGGGTGGAGGGCCTGGAGCTCGGCGCGGACGACTACCTGCCCAAGCCCTTCGCCTTCACCGAGCTGACCGCCCGCGTGCGGGCGCTCGGGCGGCGCACCACGGTGGCGCTGCCGCCCGTGCTGGAGCGGGCCGGCATCAAGCTGGACCCGAACCGGCGGGAGGTGTTCCGGGAGGGCAAGGAGGTTCAGCTGGCGCCCAAGGAGTTCGCGGTGCTGGAGGTGCTCATGCGCAGCGAGGGGACCGTCGTCTCGGCCGAGCAGTTGCTGGAGAAGGCCTGGGACGAGAACACCGACCCCTTCACCAACGTCGTGCGGGTGACCGTGATGACCCTGCGCCGCAAGCTGGGTGAGCCGCCCGTCATCGTGACCGTGCCTGGTTCCGGATACCGGATCTGATGCGCGTGGCAACCACCCCGGCGCCACCGGCCGCGCCACCGAAACCGACATGGGACCCCGGCCAGCCCGAGGGTCCCTTCCCGTGGCTGCGGCCGACCATCCGGATACGCCTCACGCTGCTGTACGGCGGCATGTTCCTGATCGCCGGGATCCTGCTGTTGTCGATCATCTACCTGCTGGCGGCGCAGGCCCTGCGCCAGGGCAACGCGATCCCGTTCACGATCGTGCGCGGTCAGAACATCGAGGTCACCAGCACCACCTGCTCCGGCGTGAGCGGTACGAACCAGCCGTTCGACCAGTTCACCGCGGCGATCAACCAGTGCGTCCTGGAACAGCGCCGGCACGCCCTGGACGACCTGCTGAGCCGGTCGCTGATGGCCCTTCTGGGCCTGAGCATCATCGCGTTCGCCTTCGGCTACGCGATGGCCGGTCGGGTGCTCTCACCGCTCGGCAAGATCACCCGCACCGCGCGGCGGGTCGTGGGCTCCGACCTGACCCGGCGGATCGAGCTGGACGGGCCGGACGACGAGCTCAAGGAGCTTGCCGACACCTTCGACGACATGCTCGACCGGCTGGAACGGGCCTTCACGGCCCAGCAGCGGTTCGTCGCGAACGCCTCGCACGAGCTACGGACCCCGCTCGCGATCAACCGGACCCTGCTGGAGGTGCACCTCTCCGATCCGGGGGCGCCGATCGAGCTCCAGCAGCTCGGGAAGACCCTGCTCGCCACCAACGAGCGCAGCGAGCAGCTGGTCGAGGGTCTGCTGCTGCTGGCCCGCAGCGAGAACCAGATCGTCGAGCGCAAACCCGTGGACCTGGCGGAGGTCGCCTCGCGCGCCGTCGACCAGGTGCGGGGCGAGGCCGAGGCGAAGGGCGTGGAGATCCGCGGCGAGCGCGCGCCGGCCGTCGTACAGGGCAACGGGGTGCTGCTGGAGCGGATCGCCCTCAACCTTGTGCAGAACGCCGTCCGGTACAACATGCCGGAGGACGGCTGGGTGGAGGTCGTGACCGAGGCCCAGCACGATCAGGCGGTCCTCCTGGTATCGAACACGGGTCCCGTTGTTCCCGCGTACGAGGTGGACAACCTCTTCGAGCCCTTCAGGCGGCTGCGTACGGAGCGCACGGGCAGCGACAAGGGTGTCGGACTGGGTCTGTCGATCGCGCGCTCCGTGGCGCGCGCACACGGCGGCAGGATCCAGGCGATGCCTCGGGAAGGCGGTGGCCTCGTGATGCGTGTCACTCTTCCTTTGTGAGACCCCAGCCCCGTGTTCGCTTTTGGCTGAATACTTGCCTTGTGAAAACAACTGATCCTGTGTGATCGATCACAGTGGTCGGTGTCGGGCCATGTGCGTTCAGTGACCCCGGTGCGGCCGGAAAGCCCGGGAAGTCCGGGTTTCCGGCCCCTTGGATGGCGGGAAATACACGGGGTGGCGTTTGTGCATGACGGCCCTCGGACCGTGTACGGTCCCGCTCGTCATCCCAGCCAATCGTCCTTCGGGCGGGCGGCTGGGTGTCGATTGAGTAACAGACCTTGATGTGAGGCAAAATCTCCGCCTCAGGTCGGGCACAAGTCCGGCCTCTCGTGCGTTACGTGCGCTGAGACACCGCTAACACCCAGAGGGGGAGAGCGAACAATGGCAACGGACTACGACACCCCGCGCAAGACCGACGATGACGTCGACAACGACAGCATCGAAGAGCTGAAGGCTCGGCGCAACGAGAAGTCGACCTCGTCCGCGGACATGGACGAATTCGACTCTGTCGAGAGCATGGAGCTTCCCGGCGCGGACCTCTCCAACGAGGAGCTGGCCGTCCGGGTCCTGCCCAAGCAGGCCGACGAGTTCACCTGCATGAGCTGCTTCCTGGTGCACCACCGCAGCCAGCTGGCACGTGAGAAGAACGGTCAGCCGATCTGTCGCGACTGCGACTGATAGGCGTCGGCCGTGGCTGGCTCCACACCCTTTCGGAAGCGACGCTTCCGGAAATCTGGTGATCCGGCGGAGACGCAGGTGGCGTCCATGGATCCGGAAACGGCTCCTGGGGCTTCCGGCGGCTCCGCCAGTGCGGCGATCGCCATACCTTCCGACACCGCCTCGGCGGTGCCGTCGGAAATCGATCCCGACGACGAAGGGTCCCGGTACGGCTCCGGGGCTCGTCGGATGCGAGCCGTCAGGAACGGCGTGCGCAAGGGCGGCGAAGGCGTCAAGGACGCCGTCCGCTACGTCACCGACAGGATCATCGAGAACGCACCGCGCGTTCCGGTTCGGGACCTCGCGACGCTGCGCGCGCAGTTCCCGGGCCTCGGCCCCGAGCAGCTCGCCGAAAAGCTGGTCGCGGGAGCCTGCGCCGCCACCTCGACCGTGGGCGCGGGAATCGGCGCCGCGGCCATGCTGCCTGTGCCGCCCGCCATGCCGGCGGAGCTGGCGGCCGAGATCACCGCGGTCGCGGCCGTCGAACTCAAGCTCATCGCCGAACTCCACGAGGTCTACGGCCGGCGCCCTCAGGGTGGCGTCAAGGAGCGCAGCCTCGCCTACCTGACCGCCTGGACGGAGGAGCGCGGGGTCGACCTGACCAAGCCGACCACGCTGAACGCGGCGCTCGGCGGCCAGATGAAGCGCGAACTGCGCCAGCAGATCATGAAGCGGATGTTCCGCAGCCTGCCGAACCTCATGCCGTTCATGGTGGGCGCCGCCGTCGGCGCGGTCATGAACCGGCGGGACACGCGCAAGCTCGCCGAGAAGGTCCGTGGTGACCTGCGGAGCCGGGCCGTGGCCTGGGAGGCCCTGAGCGCCCTGCCGCCCCTGGAGCGGCCCGTACAGCCCCTTCCCGAGGCCACCAGGATCGCACTGGGGGCCGCGGATCCCTCCACGCACGGCTGAGGTCCCCCGCCGGGGTGATCCACCCCGGCCGGGCCACCGGTCCCACCGACCGGTCAGGCCGGTCAGGCCGCTTGGTCGCGGGCGGCGAGCAGGGCCGCCACCAAGGCCTTCGGCTCGCGGGTGGAGACGTAGACGTAGGGCGTCGGGTCGGCCGGATCGGTGACCTCGACGCGGACCGCGGTCGGCACGTAGCTGCGCATCAGCATGAAGGCGCGCGTGTCCGCCTTGTACGTGCGCCAGGCGCGCGACTCCTCGGCGTCCAGGATCTCGGGCTCGCCCAGGGCCGTCACCGGGATCCGCGCGTCCCCGGCCGCCAGCGCGCCGCCCACCACGCGCACGCGTGCGGAACCGTACGAACTCACCACCAGCCCGGCCAGCGCGGTGCCCCCGACCAGCCCGGCCAGCAGTGGCATCGTGCCCAGC
This sequence comes from Streptomyces sp. NPDC048331, assembly GCF_043201215.1. Classification (NCBI taxonomy): domain Bacteria; kingdom Bacillati; phylum Actinomycetota; class Actinomycetes; order Kitasatosporales; family Streptomycetaceae; genus Streptomyces; species Streptomyces sp. NPDC048331. Next base: position 250,911 of record NZ_JBICYT010000007.1, read on the forward strand.
GGCAGCAGCATCAAGGCGCAGGCGAGGCCGACCAGTACGGCGATGCCCCACCAGGAGCGGGGGGCGGTCAGACGTTCGTCGTGGTGCGCGGTGGAGAGCTGCATGCGGTCAAGCCTGCCACGAGGCGACCGGTGGGTAGCCGCGCGGGTAAGGTCTGCGGCTGTGAGTGGACGAAACACAGCGTTGACGCCCCCGGCCGACGCCGCCGCGCCGGTCAGGCACCCTGACGCGCCCGCCCCCGGCGAGCTCCTCGGCGCGCACTACGAGCACTGTTTCGGGTGCGGCGGGGGCCAGCCGCACGGACTGCACCTGGAGGCTCGGGCGGGCGAGGGCGTGAGCATCACCGCCGAGTTCACCGTCAAGCCCGCGCACCAGGGCGCACCCGGTCTCGCCCACGGCGGGGTGCTCGCCACCGCGCTCGACGAGACGCTGGGTTCCCTGAACTGGCTGCTGCGGATCATCGCCGTGACGGGGCGGTTGGAGACCGACTTCGTACGGCCCGTGCCGGTGGACACCGTGCTGTACCTGGAGGCCGAGGTCACCGCCGTCGCCGGGCGGAAGATCTACTGCACCGCCGTCGGTCGGATAGGCGGACCGCAGGGCCCGGTCGCCGTGCGTGCCGACGCCCTCTTCATCGAGGTGAAGGTCGACCACTTCATCGACAACGGACGGCCCGAGGAGATCCGGGCGGCGATGGCCGACCCGGACCAGGTCAGGCGCGCACGCGCCTTTGAGGTGAACCCCTGATGTCCCAGAGCAACCACGACTCCCACCGGGCGGTCGACGTACTGATCCGCCGCGTCGACCCGGAGGTGCCGATTCCGGCGTACGGGCACCCCGGCGACGCCGGCTGCGACCTCGTGACCACGGAGGCCGCCGAGCTGGAGCCCGGCGAGCGCGCCGTACTGCCCACCGGAGTGTCGATCGCCCTGCCCGACGGGTACGCGGCCTTCGTGCACCCCCGGTCCGGCCTGGCCGCACGCTGCGGGCTCGCGCTCGTGAATGCCCCGGGGACGGTGGATGCCGGGTACCGTGGGGAGATCAAGGTGATCGTGGTCAATCTCGACCCTCGCGAGAGCGTCCGGTTCGAGCGTTTCGACCGCATCGCCCAGCTGGTTGTCCAGCGGGTCGAGAAGGTGCGCTTCCACGAGGTGGCGGAACTTCCCGGCTCGGCCCGGGCCGAGGGGGGCTTCGGCTCCACCGGCGGGCATGCGGCCGTGGCCGGATCCGGGGCTGGTCAGCAGGGTGGGAATGGCTACGCTTCGGTCGTTACCGACCGGGAAGGACAGTGACGTGTTCGGACGTCGCAAGAAGAACGACTCCGCCCATGACGGCGGCGCGGCCGAGCAGGTCGTGGACGGCGTCGCCGAGCAGGACGACGCGGGCGAGCAGGAGAGCGCTGCCCCGCGCCGCGTGAACCTGCCGCCGGCCCCGCGGCCCGACGGCCCCTGGGACGTCTCCGAGGTACTCGGGAACCCGGCCGACGGCCGGGTCGACCTGGGCGGCATCCTCGTACCCGGTGTCGAGGGCATGGAGCTGCGCGTCGAGGTCGCCGGTGACGCGATCGTGGCCGCGACCGTGGTCCTGGGCGACAGTGCCGTGCAGCTGCAGGCCTTCGCCGCGCCCAAGAAGGAAGGCATCTGGGGAGAGGTCCGCGAGGAGATCGCCTCGGGTATCACCCAGCAGGGCGGCATCATCGACGAGGCCCAGGGCTCGCTGGGCTGGGAGCTGCGCGCACAGGTTCCCGTACCGCTTCCGGACGGGCAGACCGGCGCGCAGCTGGTCCGCTTCGTCGGCGTCGACGGCCCGCGCTGGTTCCTGCGCGGTGTCATCTCCGGCCAGGGCGCGGTGCGCCCCGAGTCGGCGGGTGTGCTGGAGCAGATCTTCCGGGACACCGTCGTCGTCCGCGGGGACGGCCCGATGGCTCCCCGTGACCCGATCGTCCTGAAGCTGCCGAACGACGCCCAGATGGTGCCGGACGGTGTGCAGACGGACGACCAGGAAGGCTCCCGCTTCGGCGGCGGCATGGGGCAGCTCGACCGCGGCCCGGAGATCACCGAGGTCCGCTGACCTCGGACGACCCCCGCGCACAGGGGGGCTCGTCATGCGTTTCGGCCGGTGGGCCCTACTCCTTCGGGGTGGGGCCCACCGGCTTGTCGGCGCCGTGCGCGGGCCGCGTCAGGGATCCGTCAGGGATCGGCGCCGGGGCCCGGATCGGTGCGTGCCCGGCGTGGACGTCCCGGACAATGGGGCGCATGGGACGCGGCAAGCTCAGGATCTACCTCGGCGCGGCACCCGGTGTGGGCAAGACCTACGCGATGCTCTCCGAGGGCCATCGTCGGGTGGAGCGCGGCGCGGACTGCGTCGTCGGCTTCGTCGAGCATCACGACCGGCCGCGCACGGAGGTCATGCTCCACGGCCTCGAACAGGTCGGGCGCAAAACCCTGACGTACCGGGGGGCCGCCTTCACCGAGATGGACGTGGACGCGGTCCTCGCCCGCCGTCCCGCCGTGGCGCTGGTGGACGAACTCGCGCACACCAACGTGCCCGGCTCGCGCAACGCCAAGCGCTGGCAGGACGTGGAGGAGCTGCTGCGGGCCGGCATCGACGTCGTGTCCACCGTGAACATCCAGCACCTGGAGTCGCTGGGGGACGTGGTCGAGTCGATCACCGGGGTGCGGCAGCGGGAGACCGTGCCGGACGAGGTGGTCCGCCGGGCCGACCAGGTCGAGCTGGTCGACATGTCCCCGCAGGCGCTGCGTCGGCGGATGGCGCACGGGAACATATACAAGCCCGAGAAGGTCGACGCGGCCCTGTCCAACTACTTCCGGCCGGGCAACCTCACCGCGCTGCGCGAGCTGGCGCTGCTGTGGGTGGCCGACCGGGCGGACGAGTACCTCCAGCAGTACCGGGGCGAGCACGACATCCGCTCGACCTGGCAGGCACGGGAGCGGATCGTCGTCGGGCTCACCGGCGGGCCGGAGGGGCGCACGCTCGTCCGGCGGGCCTCGCGGATCGCCGCCAAGGGCTCGGGAAGCGAGATCCTGGCCGTCTACATCGCCCGAAGCGACGGGCTGACCGCCGCTTCGCCGAAGGAGCTGGCGATCCAGCGGACCCTGGTCGAAGACCTGGGCGGAACGTTTCACCATGTGATCGGCGACAACATCCCCGACGCCCTCCTCGCCTTCGCCCGTGGGGTCAACGCCACCCAGATCGTGCTCGGCTCCAGCCGCCGCCGCTCCTGGCAGTACGTCCTCGGGCCTGGCGTCGGCGCGAGCGTCGCCCGCGACTCGGGGCCCGACCTCGACGTCCACATCGTCACGCACGAGCACGTGGCCAAGGGCCGCGGCCTGCCCGTGGTGCGCTCGGCGGCCCGGCTGGGGCGGTCCCGCATCATCGCCGGCTGGGTGGTGGGCACGATCCTCCCCGTACTGCTGTGCCTGCTGCTCACGCACGTCGACGCGGACCTCGGCCTCGCCAACGACATGCTGCTCTTCCTGTCGCTCACGGTGGCGGCCGCACTGCTCGGCGGGCTCTGGCCCGCCCTGGCCTCCGCCGCCCTCGGTTCGCTGCTGCTGAACTACTTCTTCGCGCCTCCGCTGCACCGGTTCACGGTGTCCGACCCCAAGAACATCGTCGCCATCGCCGTCTTCTTCGGGGTCGCCGTCTCGGTGGCCTCCGTGGTGGACCTGGCCGCCCGGCGCACCCACCAGGCGGCCCGACTGCGCGCGGAGTCCGAGATCCTCTCCTTCCTGGCCGGCAGCGTGCTGCGCGGCGAGACCACGCTGGACGCCCTGCTGGAGCGGGTGCGCGAGACCTTCGCCATGGAGTCCGTCGCCCTGCTGGAGCGGGCGAACGACGTGGAGCCGTGGAAACCGGCCGGCAGCGTGGGCCCGAGCCCCGTCGCCCGGCCCGAGGACGCGGACGTGGACATGCCCATCGGGGACCACATGGCCCTGGCCCTGTCCGGCCGCGTGCTGCCCGCCGAGGACCGCCGGGTGCTCGGCGCCTTCGCGGCGCAGGCGGCCGTGGTCCTGGACCGCCAGCGTCTGGTCGGCGAGGCCGAGGAGGCCCGCCGCATGGCCGAGGGCAACCGGATCCGCACCGCCCTCCTGGCCGCCGTCAGCCATGACCTCCGTACGCCGCTGGCCTCCATCAAGGTGTCCGTGAGTTCCCTGCGCTCCGCCGACGTGGAGTGGAGCGAGGACGACCGGGCCGAGCTCCTCGAAGGCATCGAGGACGGCGCCGACCGCCTGGACCACCTGGTGGGCAACCTGCTCGACATGTCCCGCCTGCAGACCGGCACCGTCACCCCGCTGATCCGGGAGGTCGACCTCGACGAGGTGGTCCCGATGGCGCTGGGCGGCGTACCGGAGGACAGCGTGCTCCTCGACGTGCCCGAGACGCTGCCGATGGTGGCGGTGGACCCGGGGCTGCTGGAGCGGACCGTGGCCAACGTGGTGGAGAACGCCGTCAAGTACAGCCCGGCGGGGGAGCCCGTCCTGGTGGCGGCCAGCTGCCTCGGCGACCGGGTCGAGGTCCGGGTCGTCGACCGCGGGCGGGGCGTGCCCGACCAGGCCAAGGACCGGATATTCGCCCCCTTCCAGCGGTACGGGGACGCCCCGCGCGGGGCCGGCGTGGGCCTCGGGCTCGCCGTCGCCCGAGGGTTCGCCGAGGCCATGGACGGCACCCTGACGGCCGAGGACACCCCCGGGGGCGGGCTGACCATGGTGCTCACCCTGCGCGCGGTGGCCGGCGGCCGGGCGCGGGGACCGGCGGATCCGAGGGAACGGAAGGATCCGGCGGATCCGGCGGATCCGACGGAACGGATAGAACTTGATCACGACCGTGATCGGATGACGCGACAGAAAGCAGGACCTCGATGACCCGGGTGCTCGTGGTGGAAGACGAGCCGCAGATCGTCCGAGCCCTTGTGATCAACCTGAAGGCGCGCAGGTACGAGGTCGACGCCGCCGCGGACGGCGCGACCGCCCTGGAGCTCGCGGCCGCCCGCCACCCCGACGTGGTCGTCCTCGACCTCGGGCTGCCCGACATGGACGGCGTCGAGGTGATCAGGGGCCTGCGCGGCTGGACCCGGGTACCGATCCTGGTGCTCTCCGCCCGGCACAGCTCCGACGAGAAGGTCGAGGCGCTGGACGCGGGCGCCGACGACTACGTCACCAAGCCCTTCGGCATGGACGAGCTGCTGGCGCGGCTGCGCGCCGCCGTCCGCCGGGCCGAGCCGGCCGCGGGCTCCGGCGAGGAGGAGGTGATCGTGGAGACGGCCGACTTCACGGTGGACCTGGCCGCCAAGAAGGCCGTGCGCGAGGGACGCGACGTACGCCTGACGCCCACCGAGTGGCACCTGCTGGAGGTCCTGGTCCGCAACCGGGGCAAGCTGGTCAGCCAGAAGCAACTGCTCCAGGAGGTCTGGGGGCCCTCGTACGGCACCGAGACGAACTACCTGCGGGTCTACATGGCCCAACTGCGGCGCAAACTGGAGGCCGATCCCTCGCACCCGCGGCACTTCATCACCGAACCGGGCATGGGATACCGCTTCGAGCGGTAGTCGGCACGCCGGTACGCTTCCTGTATGAGTGCTGAACCGCGTCCCGAGAAGCCCGCGAAGCCGGCCAGGCCTGCGGGCCGGTTCCGCCGGATGATTGAGCGGCTGTCCACCTCCCAGGAGGAGCTGCATTCGGCGGAGCTGCAGGAGGACGCAGAGGCCGCGGGGTGCACGCGGATCTGCGACTGCCACGACCGCCAGATAGTCAAGGTGACCGGAACCCTGCGTACGGTCACCCTGCGGCCGCGTGCGGGCGTTCCCGCCCTGGAGGCCGAGCTCTTCGACGGCTCGGCCGCGCTGGACGTGGTCTGGCTCGGGCGTCGCTCGATCGTGGGAATCGAGCCCGGCCGACGCATGATCGCCTCGGGGCGCATCTCCATGACCCACGGCCGTCGGGTGCTCTTCAACCCGAAGTACGAACTCCGCCCGCTCGGACAGGAGCACTGACCGGTGACGTCATTCGACAAACCGACCACCCCGGAACCGGCGGGGCCGCGCCACGCCGCCACCCCTTCCGAGGAACACAAGGCCGTGACCCAGGCGGCGCTCTTCGATGCCTTCGGCGGCATCCGGGGCACCGTGGAGACGATGCTCCCGGGCCTGCTGTTCGTGATGATCTACACGATCAACAAGAACGTGCAGATGTCAGCGATCGCCGCGGGCGCCGTCGCGGTCCTGCTGGTGATCCTGCGGCTCGTCCGCAGGGACACCGTCAAGCACGCCTTCAGCGGTGTCTTCGGCGTGGGCGTGGGCGTGGCCTTCGCCCTCTTCACGGGCAACGCGAAGGGCTTCTACCTGCCCGGCATGATCTACGGTGCGGGCCTGGGCGTGGCCTTCACGCTCTCGGCGCTGGTGGGCTTCCCCCTGCTCGGCGTGATCCTGGGGCCGGTGTTCAAGGAGAACCTCTCCTGGCGCACCCGCAACCCCGGCCGCAAGCAGGCGTACGTCAAGGCCAGCCTGGCCTGGGGCCTGATCTTCCTCGCCAAGTACGCGATCCTCTTCCCGCTGTACTTCTGGGGTGACGCGACACAGCTGGGCTGGGTGCTGATCGCGCTGAAGCTCCCGCCGATGGTGCTCGCCGTGTACTTCACCTGGGTCTTCCTGGCGAAGGCGCCGCCGCCGATCAACGTGATCGCGGAGTGGGAGGCCAAGGAGGCGGCCGAGGCCGCCGCGAAGGCGCCCAAGGCCTGACCGGGCCCACAGCTGACGTGAGGGGCGGGACCGGCTCTGGAGGCCGGTCCCGCCCCTTCGCGCTGCCGCGCGTGCGCGGCGGGTACGTCGTGCAGGGGCCCAGGGCCGACAGGCCGTCCGGCAGCCGGCAGCCGGCAGCCGTCCGGAGGTCGGGCAGTCCGGCGGTCGGGGCGCCCGACCGTAGGGTCCTCCGTCCGGCCGGCGAGGCGGCAGGCCGTAGAGCCGCGGAGCGGGCGCCGACGGTCACGCAGGCGGCCGTAGGGCCGACGGGCCGACAGGCCGGGGCCTCGGCCACGTTCGTGGCGGGGAAGGCCGAAGGGGGCGCCCCGGCACGGGGCGCCCCCTTCGGCGTCGAACGGGCCCGCAGGGCGGCGGGCGGCTAGTGCCGTGACCGGAAAGGTTCACCGGGTCGCGCTGCCCGGCACGGCACCTCGCCGCGTTGTCGGACCACGGCGGTACGTCCGGTACGAGCC